>JAAFHK010000297.1:1063-5526 GCA_013297565.1 Cytophagales bacterium | reverse complement strand
ATATCCAAGAAATCCTACATATAAGGTAATTACTAAGGTAACAAATACTATCTTTCCATTAAGTTTTTTCTTGCTAAGAATTTGAGAAAATAATATAAATAACGCTACTGATGATATATATGCAAAATCAAATAACCCCAAACTGTGCTTACCTATGATTGGATTTAAACCGTAAAATAAATTAAAAGGCAAAACATTATAAACAAGAAAAAAAATAGAATTTGTAAAATTGTGATAAAAACTGAAGATCAGAATGTATATTATAGAAGAAATAAACATTACAGGTGCTACAAATTTCATATATGATATACAATCATCATAGTAAGCATTTTTCCATAATATTTGTAGGTCATATTTTAACCATTCTTGAGATAAAAAACTAACTATAACAATAATTAGAAAACATAATACAAAAATAGTAGAGATTAGATTGATAATTAATGGTCGCCAAAACCACTTCCAATCCCTAATTTTTATCTCAAAAGCTCGACTTTCTTCAAAAGATTCTACAAAAAAGGGTACAAAAAACAGCCAAAAATATAGTTCTTTGAGGCTTTTGGGGGCTTGCGGGTTTTCGGGTTGCATAGGGGTTTTGATGTTTGTAGCACGCCCTCGTAGGGTGTGCATTTTAAAATATTGATAATCAGGCAATCACACCCTGAAGGGCGTGTTATAGGTTTATTCGTCTTCGGTTCGCCATTTCTCTTCCATTGCCTCTCGGCTCAAGCCCCCGATCACCTCCATCTCCGCAAAACCGATTAGCATTTTGCCAACTACCCATTCCCGTTGTTTTCCATACGTTTTTTTGATTTCAGGCATATCAATTAGTACCTCTAATTCGTATTGATTGTCCTCTAATTTGCGAATTTGGGTACTGTAAACGGCACGCATATCAAAAACAAATTCTTCCACAGGATACTCAAACGTATATTTTGATACTTTTTTGAACACCAAACGCAATTCGACATCCTGACTCTCCCGATCACAATCATCAAGTATCAAGGTAATCGTTTGGGTTTGAAAATCGAATTGCAAACCATCAATAGGAATGTCGTGTAGGCTATACCACGTAAAAAAGTCTATGACATGATCAGTGATTATTTCGTTCATTTCTTTGTTCTTACATAAATATGGGACGGTGGTGAACTTCGTTTTACAGGATTACAGTTTTTGTCCAAATACTCATCTTTATGCGATATACTATTTGGATTTTCTCTGTGCCAATGCGGTTTTTCGTTACCATTGCTATCTTTTATATCAATACCAATAACAATTTTTGGATAGCGTTTGTGCCTAAAAAACTTCCGATTACCCATGTTTTTTTCTCTTTCGAAAAACTCCCAAACTTCAGGCAATTTTTCAGGGCTTTTGGGCGGATTGTCCCAATTAATACCATCTAACACGCACACACATTGCGGCGAAATAGAATCCCGCAAAACGTACAAGAGATGACAATAATCCCGCATTTCGCCACTCGGTAATTCTTCGCCGTTTTCGATTCTTGTGATCAAAGCAATAAGTTGATCTTCTTGATTCTTCGGTTCAGGAAAAATGGCATAAATCCCCAATCCTATTCCCAAAAGTAGCAAGAAAAACCATAAAACAGCCTTTCGTGGAAAAATAAAAGGCGTTTTTGGCGTTCTTTCGCTTTGAGAAAAAGGTTTTACATCTTCTTGTATTTTTTCTTCTGTACGCATCAAAATATTTTTGGGATAACTAAAAGACGAACTTAGTAATTTTTCAGAAAAATTTATTTCCGTCCTTTCCTGTACGTTTTTAGGTACGAAAAGATTTGGTTTTTATCCGACAAATCGGGTTGTTCGAAAGACAAAGTTTCGAGCAATTCGTAGGCTTGTGGCTCGCTTGCACACTGATCGGCAAGGGTATTTCGCAAATTTTCGGGCATAAATGGAAAAATTCGGCTAATTTCGGCATCTATTTCGTTATAGAGCAATTCTCGCAAATGTTGGCGTGTATAAGTGAGCGGCGAAGAAACCGTTTCAAAATGTGCTCCTTTTGCCAAAACACTTGTGCAGGCAACTCGACAAAAATTCGTCCCTGTCAAACCTCTTAATTGTACGAAAAAATCGGCGTAGCCTTCGTAGGCTTTTCCCGTTTCGTCATAGAGTTCGTCAATGCCCTCTATCAACAGAAAAACATATTTTTGCTGTTTTTCAGCGGCATTTTCGAGTATTTCGTGCAGGCTTCTCCCCGCTTTTACGCCCAAACTTTGCGCTACAGATTTCAAAAACAAGTCAAAAGATTTTTGCACCTTTTCCACCACAAAAAGCGTATGCGGTAAGTTTGTTTTTGCCATATCCCGCAACAAACGCCCTTTTCCCGATCCTTTTTCACCAAAAATATTCAAACACTGGCTTTGCATTGCCATTTGGTACAAATAATTTTTGCAAAGCGAGGGACGTAAGGCGTGCGAAAATGCCAAGTTGTCAAAATCCGCAGGGCTAAAAGTAGGCAAATCGACAATCGGTTTTAAGGGCTGATCCGCCGTTTGGTTTGGCGTTTTTGGGATCAAACTTTGGGCAAAGACCTGTAATTTTTCGGTATATTCCCAAGTAGCACTTTGCCAAATAAATGTTTTTTTCAGGGCAGAATAAGCATTTTTATTTCCCAAATCAGGCATTTCGATCTTGTCTAATTCCTCAAAATATTTGGCATAATCAGCATTTTCGAGGTGTTCAAGGGCTTTTTGTAATAAGGAGTTCATCATGTCATTTTAAAGATTTATTTTCTCAGTCGAAAGGGAATAGAATGTAGGTAACAAAATTAGAAATAAAAATTTTCTCATCAAACCCATAATAACCAAGATTATACGTTTAATAAAATCAAGGTTTCGATTATTTTCAAAAAAAATCCCTAATTTGGCGCAATTACCTACAAAACCACAACCTTTATTCAAAAATGAGTTCCAAAACATCAGATACAGACCTCGAATATAACAAAAACGAAGATCAACTTAAACTTTTGAGTTCGCAACTTCGAATGAAACTCGACAAAATCAAATTGGGCGGAGGCAAAAAACGCATCGAAACCTACAAAGCCACAGGCAAACTGACGGCAAGAGAACGAATTGATTACCTGACCGATCCCGATAGTGAATTTTTGGAAATTGGGGCTTTCGTAGGAGAAGGAATGTACGAAGAATACGGAGGTTGTCCTTCGGGCGGTGTAGTTTGTGGAATCGGGTATGTGGCTGGGAGGCAGTGCATGATTGTTGCCAATGATGCGACCGTCAAAGCGGGTGCTTGGTTTCCAATTACTGCCAAAAAGAATTTGCGGGCGCAGGAAATTGCTATCGAAAACCGTTTGCCCATTATTTATTTGGTCGATAGTGCAGGGATTTTTCTGCCTTTGCAAGACGAAGTTTTTGCTGATAAGGAGCATTTTGGACGGATTTTCCGCAACAATGCCGTGATGTCTGCCGAAGGCATTATTCAAGTGGCGGCGGTGATGGGAAGTTGCGTAGCAGGCGGGGCATATTTGCCGATTATGTCGGACGAGGCTTTGATAGTTGAGGGGACAGGCACGATATTTTTGGCAGGTTCGTACCTTGTCAAAGCCGCTATTGGCGAAAACATTGATAATGAAACACTTGGCGGGGCAATTACACATACCGAAATTTCGGGCGTAATAGATAACAAATACCACAATGATCAAGAGTGTTTGGACGCAATCCGCAATATTTTTGACAAACTGGGACACACGCCAAAAGCGGGTTTCGATAGAATAAAACCCGCCTTGCCGACTCTCGATCCAAATGAAATTTACGGAATGCTGCCTGCCGACCGCACCAAACCTTACGATATGCGGGAAATCATCAAACGGCTGGTCGATAATTCGGAATTTGAAGAATACAAAAAAGATTATGGGCAAAGTTTGCTTTGCGGATACGCCCGAATCGAGGGCTGGGCAATCGGGATCGTAGCCAATCAACGCAAAACATCAAAAAATAAAAAAGGCGAATTGCAAATGGGCGGTGTAATTTATTCAGATTCGGCAGATAAAGCCGCAAGATTTATCATGAATTGCAACCAACGCAGTATTCCCTTGCTTTTTATGCATGACGTAAGCGGTTTTATGGTAGGAAGCCGATCTGAACATGGCGGAATCATCAAAGATGGTGCAAAAATGGTGAATGCGATGGCAAATTCGGTTGTGCCAAAATTCTCGATTATTGTGGGCAATTCTTACGGAGCAGGCAATTATGCCATGTGCGGAAAGGCTTATGATCCGCGCCTGATTTATGCTTGGACTACTGCCCAAATAGCGGTCATGAGTGGGGCGGCGGCGGCAAATACGCTTTTACAAATCAAAGTTTCGAGCCTCAAAGCACAAGGAAAAGAAATTTCGGAAGAAGATAAAAATGCTTTGTTGCAGGAAATTACGGACAAATACAATCAACATCTTTCGCCTTATCATTCGGCGGCAAACCTGCGAGTCGATGG
>JAAFHK010000297.1:0-1053 GCA_013297565.1 Cytophagales bacterium | reverse complement strand
GAAACTCGAAAAGTGCTGGCAATGGGCATAGAAGCGGCAAATAATGCGCCCATTACCAAACGCTATAATGTGGGAGTGATTCAGACGTAGGGGAAAATTGCTGTTTTTTACAATTCGCCTTTTCCGTGTCTTCACGGACGACATCATCTGTAAGTCGTCCGTGAAGACACGGAAAAAGGCGAATTGTGTTTTGATCATAAAATCAAATTCCCAATAAACCCTTATTTTCCGAAGCCGCATTAAATAAAACCGAACGGCTTTGCCAACTTTGCATTTCTTCTAATAAAAGGCTTTTTTGGGTGAAAAAATACTCGATTTGCCCTAAAATTTCGGCAATTCGAAGCGTATTCATAATTTGGTAATAGGTATAATAATCTTTTTGGGATCGGGCGGCACACAGCGCCAAACCAGTTGCGGCTGTTCCCCAATTTCCTATAAAAAAGCCCGAATCATAATCTTGGATTGGTTTTGAACCTGCTTTATACTCACGAAACAGGCAAAAAAATCCAAAATTGGTTTTAAAATACTTTTTATGCCTTTCCCATAAAATTTCGGATTCTTTGGGCATAAAACCTGTAGTATATTTTATGATCCAAGCATTCGAACTGCCTCTCGGTTCCTTCAAACAGGGTTTTTCAAGACTTACTTCCGAACATGGCAAACTATCCACGTCTATAGCTTTTGAAAAAACAAATTTCGTCCATTCCTCAATAGGTTTCCGAACAATCCGTTCAGAACGGCGAAACATATATTGGTACAAACTATACAAACTCACCGCATTATCACCTACCCAACGCTGATCAGTCAAACTTGCCCCATAAGAAGGCAAATTGTGTGTGCTATCTTTCAAAAATTCAGTAACAAAATACTTTGAAATTTTATGATTAAGTTTGAAATATGGTGTTGGGTTTGTTAAAATAGCATAATTATTATACTTTAAACCTTTACAACTTTCACATTTTTGAATGATTGAAAATTGGGACTTAACAAAGAATTTAGTTCTGTTTTGTAATTTTCTAAATGATCTAATACTTCGTGAATTGCCTTTTTGAA
>JAAFHK010000296.1 GCA_013297565.1 Cytophagales bacterium | reverse complement strand
CTGCGAACCTGTTAGCCATTCCGACCAAGGCTCGTGTGGGCTTTCATAAAAAGCGTCTGCCGAAGCACGAACCTGCACAAAAACCGCATTAATGCCGTTTTTTTGGTGTTCATCGAGTATCCAAGTATAGTGTTTTTGCTGGGCTGTGGAGGAAAGTCCTTTGGTAGAAGGCCAGTCAATATTCAAAACGCTTGCAATCCAAACTCCACGTAGTTCGCGCTTGGGCGGTAAAACTTGGGCAAAAACATTTGTTTCAAGGCAAATGAAAGCCAGAAAAAAACAATATACTATCTTAGGTATCGTAAAAATATTACGAAAAAAACTATGTAAAGTATAAAAAAAAAAAAATAATGTCATATTGTTATTCGTTTTTCTTTTTCAGTTCGGAGCGCAGTTTTTCAATCTGTTTGATTGAGTATAACATTAAGCAATTTACGATTTTTGTAGAATATTTTTACATTTTTCTTAAAATTAAACCACTTGTTATACTAAAAACCGCTTTAAAATAAACGCCGCTAAGCCTTGCCTTTGTGGGCGTTTTCACCATAAAATCGCATGAAGGCATTTTTTTTCTTTATAATATGCAAATTATTAGGGTTTGAAGTATCTCAAAAATGTCTGTAAAAATTATCCGTCAATTTTCTGCATAATTCGTTCCGTTTCCGCCAAAGCCGCCATAATTTTTTGATAGTGCAAAATTTCTTCGCTGGTCAAATTCCGATCTTTTCGGTCTTTTAACCATTTTTGGGCAGGTTGATAGCCACCCACATAAAAATTCCAAACCGATTCGGGTACATTTTCAAAATATTGGGTTTCGTTGATATAGACTCGATTTGTTTTGGCAAATCGGGTATTTTCTACCAAATTATTTCCACTTATAGGATAATTTGCGGTCAATTCGTCTAAAACCGAATTTTCCAACAGGTGTAATTCTCGCAACTGCGATCCAAAATTTGCCAAATTTCTAAACTTTTCAAAAGTTTCAGGATAAGGCACGATTGGAAAATCGATTTTCAAAAAAGATTGGTATTTTTCACGATAGGCAGGCGAATGTAAAACGGCATAAATATAATCCAACAGATCGATAGGCGAAAAATACTCCCCTCTCTTTGGGGAGGGGGCAGGGGGTGGGGTTTCATTCACAAATTCCGCCCCGATCTTTTCGGCTATTTTTTGGACTATTTCCATCTTGAAGTTCGGTTTGCGCGGCTGTTCTTCGAGCAAACTATCCGACAAATTTGGACTTTCGGCTTCCCTAATTTTCCCTTCCAATTTTTCAACCGTAGTTTTTGCTTCCTCATAAATACTTTTATTTTCCTCAAAAAGCTTGGTTTGGGCTTCGTCAGGATTTTGCAAAGTATTGAAAAAAGGCAAAACCGTTTTATTGAAAAAATCACGAATTTGCTTATAATGTTCTTTGGCTTGTTTCAATCGAATACTTAATTCGTTGAGTTCTTTTTCCGAAATACTGCGTATTTTGGGCGTTTCGTGGTATAAGTAAAGTGGGAAATTGTAATAAGGCGCATAAGGTTGCGAGCTGATTTCATGTAAAGTTTTAGAAATAAAACAAATAAAATGTTCGCCTGCACCAAACTGTCGGGAGGTGATCAAGCCCATATTTTCACGTCCATTCGAATAATGTTGAAAAACCTCATAACCTGCTCTACTAACCAAATTGGGATCGTAATAGATATAACGATAGTCAAAAGGGCGGTATTGAATAGGCTTTATTAGACGAGCCGAAAATTGTACTTTTTTTATTTTTGATAATAATTGATAGCTTGATGAGTTTTCGACTCTGTACTGTTTTTTGAAATAATAATCCTGATTACCCTCGAACAGCGATTTTATGCGCTTTTCTAATTTATTTTGCTCAAAATCAATAAACAAGGCATCACGATCCGTTTTTACGCCCGAATTATACGTTTTAAATAAATCTGTAACCTTAAATCCTTCCTCATATTCTGCTTGTAAAGAAAAATCTTTTGGAACAAAGAAATAATAAGGTTCTTCGAACTTCAAAATTTGCCACTTTACGCTTTTTAAAGTGTTTTTTTCCAAAAAATCAAATTTCGCCTGCCGTTTTCCTTGCAAATCGTAATGCGAAACTTTGCCCAATTCGCCTTTGTTTTTTTTGCCTGTTTTGACAAAAATATTGATCGATACGCCTTGCATAATATCAAAAACATTCTGATCGGCAAGCCCATCGGTTTGCGTTTCTTTTTTGCGCGCACTGCCATGCAAGTCCAACACATAAATCTGATCAAAACATTGCAAAAGCGATTTTCGCATTTGGCGGTGCGTTACTCCGTCCAAAAAACTATTGTTCGAAATATACGCCAAGACTCCAAAGCCGTTTTTCTCAACAAAATGTTGCCCCAAACGAATAAATTTGATGTAATCGTCATCAAGATTGAGTTTCGTTTCCCGCAAACCTTTTTTATAATCGGCAATTAAACCCTGAATCCAATCATTACGGTTCGAACTGCTGACCGAATAGGGCGGATTGCCCAACACGACCATCAAAGGCGTTTGTTTCTTGATTCGGTTCGCCTCGTTCGCTTCGGCACTTAGCCAACTGGCAAAACTTGTTTCCAAAGTTGTACTACCTTCTTCCAAACTGTTCGTAAGAAATATTTTAACTCGTTGATTATCAGTAATTTGATAACCTGTTTCTCGTAAAAGTAAATCTAATTGCAAATGTGCCATGGCATAACTTGCCATCAAAAGTTCAAAACCGTTTAGGCGTGGAATCAAATCTTGTTCTACATAATTTGCCCATGTTCCTTGTTGTCCCGCAAATTTGCTGTGAATCTGCCTGACCACTTCCGCCAAAAAAGTACCTGTTCCTGTTGCAGGATCGAGGATTTGTGTTTTTTCTGCCAAACCTCTTTCCAAACCAAAATTCACTTTCAAAATATCATCAACCGCCTGCACTATGAAACTCACCACAGGTTTGGGCGTGTACCAAACCCCTCTGTTTTTGCGAGTCGAGGGATCGTACTCTGCCAAAAAAGTTTCGTAAAAATGAATAATGGGTTCTTCGGTTTGGGTGTTTTTGCCGTAATTTCGCAAAATTTCCTCCACATTGGCATACAAAAACACCTCTGCCAAACTATCTACAATCCAAACAATTCGAGAATCCAAATCGTAACCTGCAATATATTGAAAAAGTTTGCGCAAAAAAGGATTAGACTTAGGGATCAGATCAGCCGCTTTTTGGCGGTTAAAAGTCTGCAAATCAGTATCTTTGATTCGTGCCGCAAACATTCCGTAGGTGATGGTTTGGGCATAGACATCGGCAAAGCCTTTAGGTCGAATGTCTTTGATCAGAATTTGGCGAAAAGCCTCTAACTGTTCTTTCAGAGTCGAATTTTCTTGGTTTGCCTCGTCCGAAACCAAAGATTTTTCGATCACTTCTGCCAAAAGTTTTGCTTTTCCTGCCATAAATTGGGCAAGTTGCAAAGGGTTTGTAATGTTTTGCCCTAAATACAAACAAAAATCTTTAATCAGATTTTCGAAAATTTGGAAATTGGCAAATAAAGGGAAAATTTGGTTGTCTTTTACTTCTCCAATCCTAATTTTGGTAAGAAAAATGCCGTTTTGATAAAAATGAAAATCTAAATAATCAGTAAAAACCAAATTACCCAAAGCCGCCTTATAACGATCAAATTGCTCTTTGTTAGTGTTTTTTTTCAGCCCTTCCAAATCTCGGTCGCCTATGTCTTTTGCCTCGATGTAGCCTATCGGGATCGGGTTTCCTTTTCGGTTCAGAATAAAATCGGGCGCACCACACTCGATCCGTTTAGGTTCATTAGTTGCCTGATAATCAGGTAACAAAGTTTCCAAAAGATTTTGCAGATCGCCACGAAAAGTATGCTCCGTAGCATTGCCTTGTGTGTAGCGTTCGTTTAGGATTTGGATATACTCTGCGGTGGTCATGGGCGTATTTTTTTACAAATAAAGCATTTTTTCGAATAAAAAACCTTTCCCAATAATGAAAATTAGGAAAGGCAAATGTGTATCTGTAGCATAGACTTCAGTCTTGTGCTTACAAGGTTTAATCTATTTTCAAAACTGCCATAAACGCCGATTGCGGAATTTCTACGTTTCCGACCTGTCGCATACGTTTTTTACCTTCCTTTTGTTTTTCCAAAAGTTTTCTTTTTCTGGAAATATCCCCACCATAACATTTTGCCGTAACGTCTTTTCGCATGGCTCTGATCGATTCGCGTGCGATGATTTTTTGCCCAATAGCGGCTTGAATCGCTATTTCGAACTGTTGGCGAGGCAGAAGTTCGCGCAATTTTTCACAAAGGCGCTTGCCCCAATGGTAGGCTTTTTCCCTATGCACAATGGCAGAAAGGGCATCGACTCTTTCTCCGTTGAGCATAATATCGAGTTTTACCATGTCCGATTCTCGGTAGCCCGAAAGTTCGTAGTCCAGCGAAGCGTAGCCTCTCGAAATGGTTTTGAGTTTGTCAAAAAAGTCAAAAACGACTTCGGAAAGGGGCAAATCAAACTGCAATTCTACGCGGTCGCTTGTGAGGTAGGATTGGTTTTTGATGATGCCTCTTTTGTCCATGCAAAGCGAAATGATCGAACCAATATAATCCGATTTGGTAATAATTTGTGCCTTAATAAAAGGTTCTTCGATCCAATCTATGAAATTCGGATCGGGCATTTCGGACGGCGCATTGACTAATTGTTTTTCGCCTTTTGTGCTGTAGGCGTGAAACTGAACCGAAGGAACGGTCGTAATAACGGTCATATCGAACTCCCTTTCGAGGCGTTCTTGGACTATTTCGAGGTGCAACATACCCAAAAAACCGCAACGGAAACCAAAACCTAAAGCGGCTGAAGTTTCAGGCTCCCAAACCAACGCCGCATCATTTAATTGCAATTTTTCCAAAGAAGCCCTTAAATCTTCAAATTCTGAAGTATCAACAGGGTAAATTCCTGCAAAAACCATCGGTTTTACGTCCTCGAAACCCTGAATCGGTTTTTCGCAAGGGCGCGCCACGTGCGTAATGGTATCGCCTACTTTTACCTCTTTCGCTACTTTGATTCCTGAAATCAAATAACCCACATTTCCTGCCGCTATTTCGGAAGTTGGATCGTGTTCGAGTTTCAAAATTCCTATTTCGTCTGCTTCGTATTCCGAACCTGTAGCCCAAAATTTTACCTTGTCTTTGGTGCGCAAAGTGCCGTTCATAATCCGAAAATAAACCTCTACGCCTCTGTACGAATTGAAAACCGAATCGAAAATAAGGGCTTGCAAAGGAGCATTCGGATCGCCTTTTGGGGCGGGAATGCGCTCTACAATGGCGTTCAAAATATCCTCGATCCCTATTCCTTCTTTGGCGCTTGCCTTAATGATCGTATCGGCTTCGCAACCAATCAAATCCACAATCTGATCACTTACTTCTTCGGGCATGGCGCTTGGCAAATCTATTTTGTTCATGACAGGAATAATCTCCAAATTGTTCCCTATTGCCAAATACAAATTCGAAATCGTTTGAGCTTCAATACCTTG
>JAAFHK010000295.1 GCA_013297565.1 Cytophagales bacterium | reverse complement strand
CAAACGAACGCTCGAAAATCTCAAGGAAATACTTGATAATTTGCAAATTTCGGGCTTTACGCAAAAGGGCAATGTGATTCATTCGGAAGCCGTTTTGCAAATGTCCCAAAAAGATCAAAACGTAATCAACCAACTTTTTGAACTAATGGATAAGGCAAAAAATTAATTTTTCTGTTATTTATCCTTAAATAGTGGCTTTGAAGCGTTAATAATGCCTAAGATTTTTGCTCAAAATGTATTTTTGTTAAAAAAAACAAGAAATTTGCCCTGCTTTTGTGGATTTACGTTCCTAACAAATCGTTTAAAATTATGAAAACTTTTTTTGCTTTTCTCCTCCTGTCGACATCTTTTATGATCGACATTGACAAAACCGCCGCTATCAATCGTTTGAAACAAAATGCGGAAATTGCTTTTAAAAACGGTTATTTCCTTGTTGCGTCAAAAAAATATGATTCCTTGATCAAGCATTTTGAAGTCAAAGAACCGCAAATTTTATTGAATTTGGCACATTGCTATTACCAACTCAAGGACAGCGTACAGTCCCGCCGCTACTATCGCTACATAACCGATTCCGTCCCTGATAAAAATATGCGCTCTATCGCCTATCAACAGCTCGGCAACATAGAAGCACAAACGCGCTCAATCCCGACTTACCAAAAAGCAGTCAATTATTTTAAAAATGCCCTTAAAGTTCAGCCCGAAAACAAAGAAGCGCGGCACAATTACGAAGTAGCTCGCAAAATCCTGAACGAACTCCAGCAGCAAAAACAAAATCAGCAAAATCAAAATCAAGATCAAAAACAGGACAAAAAAGATCAAAACCAAAAAGACGAACAACAAAAAACGGAAGAACAAAAACAAAAAGATAAAAAAGATCAACAACAAAAAGGTGAGCAACAGAAAAAAGAGGGCGAACAGCAAGAAAAAGACAAAAAAGAGCAAAATCAAAAAGGTGATAAAAACAAAAAGGATAAAAAAGACGACAAAGACGGCAAAAGTCAGGAGGAAAAAGAAGCCGACAGCAAAGATGCCGAGAAAAAAGACAAAGAAGGCGATATGAAAAACGCCAAAGCTACGGACGAAAAAGGAAAAGGCGAAGAAAAAGAGATCGAAGCTAATGAGCTGCGCTCTCAAAGGCTAAAAAATATGAACCTTACGCCTGAATCGGCACAGATGATCCTTGATGCGATGAAAAACAGCGAAACGCAGTATTTGCAGCAGAATCGCCGCAAACAAAAAAGAGTGGTAAAACCTAACACTAAAGATTGGTAGGTTTGAAAATCCAAAAAGCCCTTAAATTTACGAATTTAAGGGCTTTTTTTGAAAAATGGAACACATTTACAACATTTCAATTTCTACGAAAACTTGTTTCCATTAGCTTTTTGGGCATCTTCGAGGAATTGTTTGATGCGTTGCTCCTCGTTTTTATGACAAATCAATAACACATTGTCATGCTCGACCACAATGTAATTATCCAAACCCTGCACCACAACCAATTTATCCTTTGGGACTTTGATCAGGCAGTTGCGGGTTTCGTATTCCAAAATATTTTGCTCAGCCACGTTTTTATGTTTGTTTTTAGGTAATACATCAAATAAAGATCGCCAGGTTCCCAAATCCGACCAGCCCAACTGACAAGGCACCACGTACACATTATCAGCCTTTTCCATAACCGCATAATCGATTGAGATATTATGACATTGTGAATACGCCTGTTCAACGGCTTTGTTTTCGGAAACGGTAAAAAAATGTTTTTGGGTTTCTTGGAAAACTTCGGCAATTTTTGGAATGTATTTTTCAAACGCCTTAATAATGATATCGACTCTCCAAATAAACAAGCCCGCATTCCAAACAAAATCTCCACTATCCAAAAACTCGATTGCCATTGCCAAATTGGGTTTTTCGGTAAAAGTTCGTACCTTTAAAATCCGACTCTCAACGTCCATATCCTCGATTTGGATATAACCGTAACCTGTATTGGGGTAGGTGGGCGTAATTCCCAGTGTTACCAAAATATCTTGGTCGGCGGCGGCTTCGGTTGCCAAACTCATCACTTCCTCAAACTCCTCTTGGTTTTGAATGTGGTGGTCGGCTGGAGCAACAATAATAACCGCATTTTCGTTTTTTTGGCGTATTTTATAGCAAGCATAAGCAATGCAGGGAGCAGTATTGCGTTGGAATGGCTCAAGCAGAAACTGATCGTCCGTCAAAAGTGGTAGTTGTTCTTTGACCAAACCGTAATAACTTTCGTTGGTAACAATATAAATATTTTCAGTGGGACAAATATTAGCAAAGCGATTGGCAGTGGTCTGCAAAAGTGATTTGCCAATGCCCAAAATATCCTGAAACTGTTTGGGTTTGGCAATGCGACTATAGGGCCAGAATCTTGTCCCTATGCCACCCGCCATAATTACGACATAAATATTGGGGTTCATGAGTTCCTTAGAATGAGAATTTTTTTCAAAGTACGTTTTTTTGTCAAATGTAAAAAGAAATTATGAAAAAAACATTTCCTTATTTGATTGTTGGTCAGGGTATTGCGGGATCAGTTTTGGCTTTTACATTTTTTAGGCGTGCTATTCCGTTTAGTCTCGTAGATTTGCCTGTTTCGCAGGCTTCTTCGAGGGTGGCGGCAGGACTTTTTACGCCTATTACGGGTCAGCGAATGGTCAAGACATGGAAAGCCGATCAGATTTTTCCTTTTTTACACCATTTTTATGCCGAAATGCAGGATTTTTTTCAAAAAAAATTCTTTTTTCCCTTGCCTATTTATCGCCCCTTCGATTCGGTCGAGAAACAAAACCAATGGCTTGCCGAAAGTGCCGAACCTGCCCTGAGGGATTTTGTCAATACGAATTTTGATACCCAACTTTACGAAAAGGCTGTCTATCAAGCACTTGGAGGCTTGCAAATGAAACAGTCGGGCTACCTCAATGTGCCTGAAATGCTCGAAACCATGCGGATTTTTTTGGAACAAAACCAATTACTTATTTCTGCAAAATTAGAAGAAAAAGATATTATTTTGGAAGAAAAAGGCATTTTTTGGAAAAATGAAACTTACCAAAAAATTATTTTCTGTAGAGGCATGGCTGATGGAGAAAGTCCTTTTTTTGATTTCCTACCTTTTCGCCCCACCAAAGGTGAAACCCTGACGGTCAAACTTTTGGAAGGAAAAATAGATCACATTATTAGCCGAAACGGTTGGATTCTGCCTCTTTCAAGCGGTTTATACAAAGTGGGAGCAACCTACGATTGGCACGACCGAACGGAAATACCCACCGAAAATGCTCGAAAAGAACTCTGCGAAAAACTCGACAAACTGATCCGTTTGCCTTATGAAATCGTCCGCCAAGAAGCAGGAATCCGCCCAACGACCATCGACCGCAGACCGTTCATAGGTATTTCGCCGAAAAATGATAATGTTTTGATATTCAATGGTTTAGGAACAAAAGGAGTTTCTTTAGCTCCTTTTTGGGCAACACATTTGGCAGATTTTTTGGAAGGAAAAAACGGTTTGGACGGAGAGGTAGATGTGAGAAGATTTTTAAGAAAGTAATTTTCTTTCAAAAAACAAAAAAATAGCCTTAACAAATTTCGCAACTCATGAAGGCTATTTTTAGTATTTATAGTTTCGCACCAACTGCATAAGGCAACATTTTGTACCAAGTAGGCCAATCGTGCGGCATATCGTGTCCCCACAAATCCAAATCGTGCCAAATGCCTTTGTTCCAAAGAATTTGCGAAAGAGCCATCGAAGCCGAAGGTTTTTCGTAATTGCCTTGTCCCGACATGATGTGAATATGTTTGTTGTTTCGCAACTGCCAAAGCATATGTTCATCGTTGAGGTGATACAAATAATCGATAGGCGAATTGAAATATACAATATCGTCAAAATAACCGTCAGAATAGTCTTTGAGGTCGTAAGAACCACTCATGGCAACCACACCCGCAAAAATATCGGGGCGGCGGAAAAACGCATTTGCCGATTGGAAAGCACCCAAAGAAGCCCCACCAGTAATAATTGGGACAAGTCCATGACAATCTTGGTGAATAAACGGCACAACTTCCTCCGTAACGTAATTATTATAAGCCTGTTGCCAAAGAGATTTGACGCGCGGTTCAACATTGCGGTTCAACCAGCTTTCCCGATTTACACTATTGATCGAATATACCTTGCATTTTCCCTGCTCGATGAACGGACGAATCCTCTCGATCAGGTTAAAACGTTCATATTCCAAATAATCCGCCCCTGCGGTCGGAAAAAGCAAAAGAGCAAAACCATAATGCCCATAAACGGCGATTTCCATATCTCTATAGAGTCGGGGGCTATACCATTTGTGAATCTCTCGGCGCATTGTGTATTAGTGTTTGATGAAAAATCGTTTTCATGAAAGCCAAATGTAAGATAAGTTTGCAAAATTTCAAATAATATTCTCTTTTTGTAAAAAAATTGCTTTTAGTCCTTGAATATTAATTCGAATTAGGGCTTACGAAATAGGCTACGAAATATCTGTTCCCAACCGCCGTAGGCATGAAATATTGGATTATATTTACGCTTACGGCGTTTTTAAGGAGTGGAGTTTGCTCTTTTTTTACCAAGATTTTGCACCTACGGTGCTATTTTTTTTCGTAATTTATTAAAAATCAATAACTAATGCGAATCGGGTGTGGGAAAAACTACAAAGTATCGGCGAATAAATTCACCAATACAATATTTTTCAACTATTTTTGCCAAAAAACAAGCTAAATCATGTCTTTCGAAAACATCAGAGAAGAAGAATTAAAAAACCGAATTGCCCAAACTTATTTTGCGGAATTTAACTGTGCAAATATAATGGGCAATGTCGATTTTTGTGTTAGGGCTTCCGAAACCGAATCGTTACTTTGGGCGGAAGCCAAAAAAGGAAAGGCGGATATTTTGAAATCTATCGTACAGTTAATCCTTACGATTGGCAAGGCGCGCACCTTCGACAAAAGCCTTCCGCCTGCTTTTCTTGGGGCTTTTGACTCCGAAAAAATCGCCTTTATTCCCTATAACGACATTCAAGAAATTTTTTACCAAAACGATTTTAACTGGAATATTACGCCCTCGAACCACGAAACAAAGGAGTTTGGAATGGTTTTGGAAAAAGTGCGGAAAACGATTGAGGAAAATTCCTTGTTGTTTTTTTTCAAAAATGACGAAACCGAATTGCGGGAATTTATCCAAATCAATCTTGTTTTGGGAAAATCCGAAACCTCCAAAATCCAAATCGATAAAAATAATTTCATTACGATTTACAACAAATGGCTCAAAACCGTAAAACCTACGATTACCACAAATTGGGAAATTGCGAAACGAAATGGCATTATCGATGCGGATTTTTATTTGGCAGATTTGCTTTCCCTCGAAAATGAAACGCTGAAGGAAAAACTCTATGTTTTGCTACGAAAAGATCATTACCAATTAGACCGAAAAATCAATGAAATGGGCTTTTTTAATAGCAGTACCACAAGTTTTACGGACAAACAACGAAGCCACACGCAGTTTTGGAACAAATATCAA
>JAAFHK010000294.1 GCA_013297565.1 Cytophagales bacterium | reverse complement strand
CGATATTTCGGAAGAGAATCGCCAAAAAGCTATGCCTTTTTTGAAAAGAATTATGGCTTTTCCCACCACCATTTTTGTAGATCGAAACGGTAATGTTGCCAAAATCCATACGGGTTATTCGGGTCCAGCCACTGGCAAATATTATGAGGATTTTGTGAAGGAATTTAATGAAATTGTGGAAAAACTTTTGGAAAAATAAAGGAATAATACCAAAAAAACAGACGATGATTCTTAAAAATAAATATTTTAATTATTTCTGGAATGCTATGATCGCTATGATTATGAGTGTCTTGGCGATCACTATTCCCTTTGATTTGGTTTTCAAAATTTATCCTGAAGAATTATATTTATACGTCAATGTTTTGGTTACAACGGTTTTTACCTTAGATATTTTTTATAATATCTATAAATCGATGTATTTGAATGCGGACGAATATGTTTTGGAAGAATTTCAATCTCTCTCCCAATACGTCAAGCGTTGGTTACTCATTGACTTGATTGCCGCTTTACCTTTGAGTTATCTGTTCGATTTGCACCTTGCCGAATTGGGAACGCTGATCAAAATGCTCAAAACGGCGCAGTTTATGAACTATGTAAAACATCGAGAAATCAAATATTGGAGTGAGCTGACGCTGTTTTTCTTTGCTTATTGGATTTCGCACATTGCGCATTGGATTAGTTGTGGTTGGTTGCTGATTCGGGGACTTGATACCAATTTGGACATGATGAGCAATTATATCAAGGCAATTTATTGGACAACTACTACACTAACTACGGTCGGTTATGGTGATATTATTCCAAGCGGCAACTCCCAAATGATTTATGCTTCTTTTACCCAACTCACAGGTATTGGACTTTATGGTTATTTGATTGGCAATGTTGCCAATATTCTTTCACGTGCTGATCCCGCCAAGGGACAGTATTTGGAAAATATCGAAAAACTATCTGCTTTGATCAGACATCGGGATTTACCAAAACATTTGCAAAGGCGTTTGAGGGATTTTTATGCCTATATTTGGAAGAAAAAATGGGGTTATGACGAAGACGAATTTTTGGCTCAACTGCCAAGGAGTTTAAGGTTTGAGGTCAATATGCACCTCAAACGTGAAATTGTTGAGAATATTCCACTTTTTAAAGGAGCAAGCCTCGATTTTGTCCAAGAAATTACTATGCGCCTCAAACCTGTCATTGTTTCAAAAGGTGATTATGTGTTCAAAGCAGGCGAAAAAGCTGATTCCATGTACTTTATTGTGCATGGCGAAATTTGGGTTTTGAATGGCGAAGAAGATAAAATCTTGGCAAAATTAGGGGACGGTGATTTTTTTGGTGAAGTGGCACTCTACAAAAGAGATCGGCGAAATGCGACCATTTTAGCAAAAAGTTTTTGCGATTTGTATGTGTTGGATAGGGAAGCCTTTGATTATGTACTGACCCAGCACCCCGATATTGCCCAGCAAATTGCCGAAAAAGTAGCCCAGCGAACAGGAAACTGATCAGGAAAAACAAAATACAAGAAATAGAAAGACGTTTTTAAGAAAAATGTCCTCTCTTTTGTTTCTTTTTTTTCAAAAAAACGTATATTTGGAAAAAGAAATTAGCCTTTCGAGCCTGATGAAAGAATTTCGTTTCACGCAATTATCCGCTTCCGAACAGCACTGTTTGAGGCAGATGGCTTTGTTAGTCCCAAAGCCCGAACCTTTGCCCAATTTATGGGCTTTTTTCCAATTGGAGCGCGAATTTGTGCCTGATTTGGCGGATTTGTATATTCAAAATGTTTGGGCAAAAAATGTTTGGGCAAAAACCAAACACTTTTTTACGATTGCTTTTCGTTTGCTTCGCCAACTTTTTATTTATGAAAAACTCAATCAAGAATCTGTTTTTGAGCAAACTATACGCAATTTGGCACGCAAAAAATGGCTAATAGAAAACGCTATGGGTTTCCAAATCAATCCCGTTTTGCTCCCGAAGGTTCGGGAAAAAGTCAAACAAAACCTTCACCAATCCGTAATTGTGTTGGATAGCATTGGACAACTTTTGAGTTTTGAAGAAGATGATGAAGCCGATTTAGCCCTGTTTTATTTGCCTTATGCCGAACACGCCTTGAAGGTTTTGGACAACGTAAAACAGCCCGCAGTTGCCAAATTAGCCAGTATTACGGCACGTTTGTATAGCGTCATGGGCAACTACCGCAAGGCGATCAAATATCAAATGCTTGACATCAAAGTTTCCGAAAGCCTGATGTCTGCCCAAGACATTGAATTGGCTTTTGGCTACGGTTTATTGGCAATTTATTTCTATTACGCCGAAAATTATGCTTCTGCAAAGGATTATATCGAGCGCAGTATGCTGATTTTCAAAAAAAATGTTTCTGAAGATGACGAAGATTTCCGCAATGCTTTAGCGTGGCGAAAAGATATTTATGAGGCTTATGAGAACAATCAATTATGAAAAAATATACGAACTCGAAGAAATGATCCCTTTGCAAAAAACGCATCTGGGGCAGTTTGTTGTGAGTTTATTGTTGGCTTGGGGCGGCATTTGGTTTAGTGATTGGCAGACTGGTTTTCTGATTGGGGCTTTGTGTGCTTTTTTTCCACTTGCCAAAGAATTTTTTGTCGATCAGCTCAATAGTGTTTTGCTTACGAACGAATATATCCAAATTCGAAAAGGCATCAATCCGAATCCGCAAACCATTGTTTTGAAGGATATAAAAAAAGTTCGACTCATCGACCAAGAATCCAAAAATTCCAAAAAAGGTAAAAAACACAAGAAAGATTTTTCTTTTCACAATTTAGACCAATTCGATTATTCAGAAGATGCTCATTGTTTGATCGAAACTAAAGACGGTCGGAAATTCGTGATTCGAAGCCATTATTTCCCTATGGGTGAGTTTTCCAAATTCCTGAATCTTTTGCAAAAAACCTACCAAAATGAAGAAAAAAAATTTGTTTCAGTCAAAAAGAATGAAGTTTCGCCTTATTCAAACCCTTTCCTAAATCCTGCGCCTATTACAAACGAAAATGACGAAACAAGCCGTGTAACGCAAGAAAATTTGCAATATATGCAAGAGGATTTGCAACTGAAGCGTGAATTTGTCCAAAATATGTTTGATGCTTATATCTCGATCTACCGTCAAAGGGACGATTTGGATTTGGCAAGAATCCGCAATGCCCGTGTGATTTATCACCATTTACGGGCTGATGGTCGAAATGTTTATTTTTTGGCAGATGATTATTTACCCAATTTGGCGGAGGACAATATCGAGATTGGCAAAAACCTGATCGAAGCGGCGCATAACAACATTCAACTCATCGAACTGCGCCTCAAATACCGCCGAAAACTTGCTGAAGAACTCGAAAAACTGCGTTTCCAAGAAGCAAATCGCCGCCGTTTGCGAGATTTAGCTGATAAACTAAAAAATTTGCAAGAAAAAAATGCAGGAAAATCCTTAGACCAATCCCTAAACCCTACGGAAAATATCGATTCGCGCGTTATTATGGAAATAGAGGCAATTTCCCAAAAAGTTCGCAACACCGAAGACCTGCACAACGCCATTATGCTCAAGGAATACATAGCCCTTTTTAGGGATTTGTAAGGAAAAATTGGCAAATAATAGATAAATAATAGTACGTATCAAACACTTCGATCTTGAAAAAAGAGAATCGTATGCAATTAATTCATAGTTTTTAGTACCTTTGCTCAAGAATATAAAAATATTTGTTTCTTTAACAAAACTACTCCGAAAATGGATTTGATGAAAATGATGGGCAAGGTCAAAGAAGTCCAAGCCAAAATGAAAGAAGCCCAAGAAAACCTTGTTCATCTGACTGCCGAAGGCGAGTCGGGCGGGGGAATGGTGAAGGCAATCGTCAATGGGAACAAGCAGTTGGTCAAATTGGACATAGACAAAGACCTTGCAAAACCCGAAGATTTGGAAATGTTACAGGATTTGGTCATAGCGGCTGTCAATAAAGCCATTACGGACGTAGAGGAAAAAGCCCGCCAATATTTGCAAAAACAAACCGAAGGAATCCTTCCCAATATGAATATTCCTGGCATGGATTTGGGATTTTAGCCCGAAGGTTGTCTAAAGAATGTTGGACAACCTTTTTTTTATAGAAAAAAATGCTACTTTTGCCCCGCTAACCTAAACCTATAGGGTTTCGAAAACCTTATAGGTTTGATATTTTTAGAATCTTATTATTTTTATAAATCATTGATTATCAAAAACTTAAAGTTTTTTTAGCAAATATTTTATGGACAAAAATCAAACGCTTGGCTTAGTATTGATCTCGATCATGCTTTTTGTATATATTTTTCTGGTCGAGACCAATCCCGTACCTCCCGATCCTAAGCCCAAATCTACGATTGACAGCCTTCAGAAAACCAAACCTGAACAGATACTTAATAAAGCCGAAAACGAATTAGCCAATTCGGTTTTGGCGGAAAAAATGGGCGTTTTTGCCTACGGACTCAAGGGTGAAGCCAAAGACTTAATTATCGAAAATGCCGATATAAAACTTACGATCAGCACTTTTGGTGGTGGAATCAAGGAAGTTTTATTGAAAAACCATTTGACTTACGAAAAAAAGCCTTTGATTCTAATGGACGAAAAAAGTACGCAAATGGCTTTGGAAGTTCAAACAAAAGAAGGCAAACAGAACCTCAAAGGTTTGTATTACCAAGTGGCGGAAAAAAGTGATAAAAGCCTGACCTTGCGAATCCAAAACGGAAACCAAGTGCTTGAGCAAAAATATAGTTTAAAATCCGAAGGTTATTTGCTTGATTATCAGGTAAATATGCAAGGTTTGGAAAATCTAATCTCTAAGGATTCGGCGGTTTTTAGTTGGGCTGAAAAAGTGAAAAGAGTTGAAAAAAGTATGGACATTAGCAAAATTAGTACAACGGTCAATTATTATCTGCCCGATGGAACATTTGATTATTTGTCTGAAACCTCAACCGATCCTGAAGAAGCCAATTTGCCACACGCCCGCTGGGTATCTTTCAAACAAAAGTTTTTCAGTGCCGCTGTCCTTTCCAAAAAAACACTGAATAATATCAAAGTCGCAAGTTTTCGAGATGAGGCAGATTTGTTTACTGTCAAAAATCTTTATACTTCACTTTCAATTCCACTTAATGACCTGAAAACCAATCAAATACAGTTTTATTTTGGCTCGAATGATCATCATATTCTCGAAACCGTAGCTGAAGGTTTTGATAAAAATTTGTATTTTGGCTGGGCAGTTTTTGCTCCTATCAACAAGTATTTTTTCATGCCCATTTTCAAATTTTTGGAAGGAAATGGGGTGGGTTACGGCATGATTATTTTGGCATTGGTGTTCATTGTGAAAATGATTCTTGTGCCGCTTACCTACAAATCGTATATGTCGATGGCAAAGACGCGTGTCTTAAAGCCTGAAATAGACGAGATTAAGGAACGCAACAAGGACGACCAAGTTAAGGCACAACAGGAACAAATGAAACTGTTTTCGCAAGTGGGCGTAAATCCGCTAAGTGGCTGTATTCCAGCGCTTTTGCAAATGCCTGTT
>JAAFHK010000293.1 GCA_013297565.1 Cytophagales bacterium | reverse complement strand
TACAATATTACCCAGAATAATCAATTAGCGGCTTTAGATGGCAAGAGCTATACCTACGATAAAATAGGTTCATTACAAATAGACGGTACTAAAGGCTTGGACTGGTCGGTGTATGGGAAACTCGCCAGTGTAGCCCAAGCGAGAAAAACCAGCCGTTTTTTCTATGATGCTACAGGCAATAAGGTCTTGAAAACCCACGAAAACGGCACAGAAAAGACCCTTTCGCATTATGTCCGTGATGCTTCTGGCAATGTCATGGAAATTTATGAAAACGGCGAACTTTTCCTCCTTTTTTTATACCCGCACAAAGGATTTTTCTAAAAAAATTCCAATTTTTCCCCTATCTTTGCCCTAAAAACCCCTCGTATGGAAAAATACATCAATCTTTAGAAGGTTTAAACTTTCTAAAGATTGATGTATTTTTGCAGTGTTATTTACTTCCTAAACTTATGTTTCAGACCTTTAAAATCGATCAGGTCGAGTTCGACAGCCCCGACTTTGAGTTCGGCTTGGATTTTTAGCGGCACTCGGTTTCCATCGTCCGAAATCCAGCATTTAATAGGGTTTGTACCCGCAAAAAGTTGGGTTTCGGGCATAATGGGCGAAATAATTGCCGTATGAATTTTTCCAAAATTGGTCTGTAGGCGTTCTTTTCCCAAATATTTGATCTTAAAGTTGTAGTTTTCCCCATCCAAAAAGCCATCGATTTTGATCGTGTCGCCTGTCTTGAATTGGCTAAAATCCAAAGTCCGCATAAAATAATACCCGCTAACCATATCTTGGGCATAGGTTGGTACGGTATGATCTTTCGTAACTTCAGGATCGGCATTGGTTTTGTGCGTCAGGCGAGCCGTTTTTTTGAAATGGTTGAAAATCACCGTTTCACTTTTTCTGTAATCGTTTTCCTGAATCTCACGTTGGAATTTTTGAGGAATGACCGCACCCGTATCGATATAGGAACGCCATAAATCATTGATTTTGAACATAAAACTCACCGCACCGATTGATTTTCCTGTAATATCGACTTTGTAACAAACCCGATCATTGACCTTGTGAAAATCCTTGTCGAGCTGGACAACCGCCTCGCCCGCATTGACAAAGGCATAATGTACCAAATAAACCAATTTTTCGCCACGCGGAAAAAGGGCGGCTTTTACACTTCGGTACTGCGGCTGATCGCCCTGCACAAAAGCCGTAGAAAAGACAATCAAAAGCACAAAAAGCAATTTTTCTTTCATAATTTGTAAGTTCTTTTATTATAAACACACAAAAGTAGTTTTTCTGAAATATTTTATAAAAAAAGAAAGAAATTTTGGCAAAGTGAAAAAAAAAAACGCTACGTTTGCGAACTTTTTAAAAATACTAATTTTTAGTAAAATGTACGCTATAGTTGAAATCGCTGGACAACAGTTTAAGGTAGAAAAAGACCGTAAAATATTTACCCATCGGCTCTCGGCTGCCGAAGGAGATACTTTGGAATTTGACAAAGTATTGTTGGTAGATAATGACGGCACCGTACGCGTTGGAACTCCGCAAGTTGCGGGGGCGAAAGTAATTGCCAAAGTCCTTGCACACCTTCGGGGTGAAAAGGTCATTGTGTTCAAGAAAAAACGCCGCAAAGGTTACAAACGCAAAAATGGTCATCGCCAGTATTTAACCCAAATACAGGTTGAGAACATCGTTCTCTAAGCAAGAACATAATTATTTTTCAAAATTTTTTTTATTTCATTACTACCATGGCACATAAGAAAGGGGTGGGTAGCTCCAAAAACGGACGTGAGTCGCATAGCAAACGTTTGGGTGTAAAAATTTATGGTGGTCAGGAAGTTATCCCAGGCAACATTATTGTTCGCCAACGCGGAACCGTCCATCATCCAGGTAAAAATGTAGGAATCGGCAAAGATCATACGCTTTTTGCGCTTACAGCAGGAGTTGTAGAATTTCGCAAAACTCGAAACGAACGTTCCTTCGTATCGGTGGTGGCAAACCCCATTATTACCAAAGAAAGCTAAATAAACGAACCCTCGCAATACTTTGTGAGGGTTTTTTTTGTTTTTAATTGGAAAATTGCTAAATATGCCTAAATTTGCCAAACAGATCGCTAATAGGCAGATTTACAACAGGTTTAGCCCCAATGCTTAAAGTTATGATTGAAAAGTACCTCAGACTGCTTCTCCTCCAATACGACCAAGTAGTAGTCGAACAATTAGGCACATTTACAGCACAATACGAAAACAGTCGAGTATCCGAAGACGGGCGCGAAATAGCCCCCCCACGCAAAATTATCACGTTTTCGAACATAGAAAAGGGTGATCATGAAATTTTGCGGCAGGCAATCCTGCAAGGAGAAAATCTAAGCCCTGCCGAATACGAAAAGGAATTGGCGGAATTTCAAGAAAAAATCCAATACCAATTAGCCAATCTGGGAAAATACGAGATCGAAGGTTTGGGTGTGCTTTTTAGGGCTGATGGTGGCGGAATCGGTTTCGAACAAGCCTCTCATGCGGCTCTCCTACCAGATAGTTTTGGATTACCGCTTTTGAATCGTAAAAAATTATATGCCAATACTCAAAATAAAACAGAATCAACAACCTCAAATCCCCCAAAAAAAGTGGAAGCAGTCGATAAAAAGAAAAGTTCGGAGCTGGTCTGGTGGCTGGTTATCATTCCTTTAGTATTTTTGCTTGCCTTCGTAGGCTTTTTGTTTAGTAAAAAAGACGCTTTTGCAAATTTTAAAGCCTTTTTTGGAGGTAGCCAACAGGAAGAACCTCTTGCAAACAACAATACGCCAACACTAAGCGATTCAACGGCAAATAATGGCAAAGACTCGGCTAATAGCAGCACACCTGTTAGTGAAAATGATGCCAATAAAAACACTGATTCGCAACCTGTAGCGGATACCAAAACTACGGAAACAAATACAAATTCCAATAAAGACAGCAAGCCTGAACCTGTTTATACACCGCCCGCTAATGCCGAAACGGACGCAAATGGCGTAACCAAATCTATAAGAGGTAGGTCGTATATTATTGCAGGTAGTTTTGCGGATTTGGGAAAAGCCAAGAGAATGTGCCAAAATTTCCAAAATGATGGTTATTCGAATGCAAAAGTTATCTACAGTGTTTCACAAAACGCCTACAGAGTAACACTTGACGAAAATGACGATTTGCAAGCGGCTACTTCTCGAATGAACGAAATTGCCCAAAAAGTGCAAAATTTGTGGGTTATGCAATATAAATAAGCCCTTTTGCTTATGTATAAGATCGTGATGATAGGATCGGGCAATTTGGCGTGGCATTTGGCTCTTGCTTTCGAGGAAAGCGGAGCCAAAATTATCCATGTCTATAGCCGAAGTTTGAAAAATGCCAGAGAATTAGCCACCCAACTCTATGATTGTCAGGCAGGCACGAGTTTGGATTTTACACACATCGAAGCCGATATTTTTATTTTGGCAGTAGCCGACAATGCCCTTGCCGAAGTGGTAAGCCAACTTCAAACTCCGTCTGATGCCCTTGTTTTGCATACTTCAGGTTCGCAGACTCTTTCAGTTTTAGAACCTTTAGGCACACAAATTGGCGTTTTTTATCCCCTTCAAACTTTTAGTAAAAGCAAAAAGGTAGATTTTACACACATTCCTTTGTGTTTGGAATCGACAAGCGAAGCAAGTCTGGAGATCATGGTCGAATTGGCTGATTTGCTTAGCCAAGATATTTTTCAGGTTAGCACACCAGATCGCCTCAAACTACACCTTTCGGCAGTTTTTGCCTGTAATTTTACGAATCATTTACTTGCGATTGCCAAAAATTTGCTTGTCCAAAACGATTTGGAATTCGATCTGCTCAAACCCCTCATAGAGGAAACTTTCCAAAAAGCCCTCCAAACCAGCGCCCCTGAAGCTGTACAGACGGGACCCGCCCGCCGAAACGATACGGAAATTATTGACAAACACTTAACCATGCTCACCGACAACCCGAATTACCAAACCATTTATGATCTCTTAAGCAAAAGTATTCAGAAAGGATATTAAGGTTTTTGCGATGGTATCCTTCTTGTGAAACTTTGGATAGAGATTCTTAAAAGAATTTTACGCCTTCTTTGATAGCATATCGTAAAAAGATTAGTTTGGTAAATTACAACAAACGGAATGTTAGAGAAATTTTGTTTTAATTTGAAAATCAAAGAGATCACACGCTAAAGCGTATGTTACATGAATTATGAAAAATCAACTCTATTACGGTGATAATTTGGAAATTTTAAGGAATTTCGTGCCGAACGAAAGCGTGGATTTATGTTACATCGATCCGCCTTTCAACTCGAAACGGAATTACAACCAAATTTATAACAATATTGGTAGCGAAGATAAGGCGCAAACGCAGGCTTTTGTGGATACTTGGACTTGGAGCGAAGCGGCAAATGTGGCTTTTCAGGAAATAGTCAAAAACAAAAATCAAATTTACACCTCCGAAGTTTGCTCGCTTGTTTTGGGTTTGCGACAGGTCTTGAAAGAAGGCAGTTTAATGGCGTATTTGCTTGCTATGACGCAGCGCATTGCCGAAATTCACCGAATTTTGAAACCTACAGGCAGTTTTTATTTGCATTGCGATCCAACGGCGAGTCATTATTTGAAGCTGCTTTGTGATGCGCTGTTTTGTACAAGAGGTGGAGATTTTAAAAATGAAATCACTTGGAAACGGTATGCGGTGCATAGTTTGGCAAAAAGCCGATTCGACTCAATTTCCGATATTATTTTTTTCTATACCAAAAGAGAAAACAATACTTTTCATTTGCAATATGAAAATTTCACAGAACAAGAGTTAAAAAAACGATTCCCACACACCGAAAAAGAAACAGGACGTTACTATCAGCACGCCGCTTTAGAAAAAAATTCTAATAAAAGTAATGTTAAAGAAACTCGTACGGTTCAAGGCAAAGTGCTAAATACTACTTTGGGTTGGATTTGGACTCAAGAAACTTTTGATGAACGTCTGGCAGAAAATCCCTATTTGATTTATTGGACAGAAACAGGGCGACCACGCTATAAAATCTATTTGGACGAATACAAAGGCAGACCTATAAGCAACATTTGGACAGACATTCCTTATCTTTCGGCGGGCGACAAAGAACGGCTCGGCTACCCGACCCAAAAACCTGAATCGCTTCTGGAACGAATTATTCAGGCAAGTTCGAACGAAGGAGATACGGTTTTGGATTGTTTTTGCGGTTGCGGAACTACGATTGCGGTGGCTGAAAAACTGAACCGAAAATGGATCGGAATCGACATTACTTACCAATCTATTTCGCTGATTCTCAAACGTTTAGAAGATAGTTTTGGCTCAAATTTTACTGAAGATATTGTAGATCAAGAAAAGCAAATCAGAATACCTGCGAAAGTAATTCTACAGGGCGAACCTCAAGATTTCGAGGCGGCTGTGGCTTTGGCAAACCGCCAAGATGACCGTTTAAGAAAAGAATTTGAAAAATGGGCAGTGCTGAAATTTTCGAAAAACAGGGCTTTTATAAATGACAAAAAAGGCGGAGATGGCGGCATAGAT
>JAAFHK010000292.1 GCA_013297565.1 Cytophagales bacterium | reverse complement strand
CGCATTTTGCTCGTAATTGCTCAAAAATAACATTTTTTTCAAAAAATGTTATTTTTATAAACTCTTGATAATCAAGAACTAACAGTTCTTAAAGAACTGTTAGTTTTAAAAAATGCGTAAGTCCTATATTAATTACGTAACGGCTTCCCTTTAAACAAGATCGATTGGATACGTTCTAAGGTTTTGCGTTCGCCTGAAAGCGACAAAAACGCCTCTCTTTCCAAATCCAATAGCTTTTTTTACTTTTTTTTTTAATTCGTATCTTTGAGAAAAAATAGAAGGCTTATGAACAAATACAACTTCGGTATTTTATCTCCTTTAAGATTTGAACAACTTACAAGAGATTTACTTAAAAACCAATATGGGATTTTTGAAAATTTTGCAGAAGGCAAAGATGGCGGTATTGATTTTAGATGTTCGCAATCAGAAAATAAAATCCTAATTGTTCAGTGCAAAAAATACAAAGATGTTTCTAATTTGCTTACAAACCTCAAAAAAGAAAGCAAAAAATTAGATAATTTAGTCTTTACGGACTATATTTTAGTGGTTTCACTCGATTTAACTGAAAAAAATAAGACTGAAATCCTAAAAATATTTAATGGAAAAATTAAAAACCCTAACCAAATTATTACCAATAGTGATCTAAATTATTTATTGGGATTCCCTGAAAACCAATATATTGAAGTTAAATATCCTGAATTGTGGATGGGCAGTATTCATATTCATCAAAAAATATTTCAACTTGGCTTTTTACAACATTCTCAATTTATCAAGGATAAACTAAGTGAATCTATTAAAAACTTTGTTCCTTTCAAAGAATATTACGAGTTAATAGAGCATTTTAAATATCATAATGTTGCCATCATTTCGGGTAATGCGGGAATGGGAAAAACGACCCTTTCTTATGCTACTATCTCAAAGTTTATCTTTTTTGAAAACTACCAATTAGTCGATCTTTCTTACCGCCAAATTCAAGAGGCTGAAAATTCTTTGTATTCGAACCAGCCCGCCATTTTTCTAATTGACGATTTTTTGGGAAGAATTAAATTGGAAAAAGGGAATGAATATGCTCAACTATTATTGCATTTTATTGAAAAAATAGAAAAAAGCAGCGATCAAAAACTCATTGTTACTTCACGAGAATACATTTTGAAAAAAGCCCATACAGAGTTATTGGCGGTCGAAGAAATGAGCCAAAATATCACTAAATATGTGATAGAACTTAGCTCTTTGACAAGAAGAATTAGAACTGAAATTTTGTATAACCATCTGAAAAACAGCACCTTATTACCTAATTTTATTGATAATTTTTTTCAAAATAATTTCAAAGCGATCATTGATCATCGAAATTATAACCCACGAATTATTGAGCATTTGACTAATGCCAAAATGTTACAAAAAGCGAACATCAAAGCAGAAAACTACTTTGATTTTTTCATCGAAAACTTGGAAAACCCTCAAAAAGTATGGGAAAGTATTTACAACAATTTACCTAATGATCTTTACAAACTTGTTTTGTTAGTGCGGTTTCTATTATCCGAAACCCTATATTTACCTTCAAAAATGCCTCTTGAAAGATTGGCGAAAGCTATTAAAGAGTTTATTGATAAAGAGCCTCATTATCAGTACTATAGTTATGACTCTTTTGAGTACATCATTCGGGAAATGGAAGGTACATTTTTTAAATTAGGAATAGACTATGATGATGCAAATGACAATGAATATACGATTATTGAATTTCAAAATCCTTCAATTATGGATTTTATCAATAATTTTATTTGGAAAAAGAAAGATTGGCTTGAACTCATTATCAAGAACGCCATTTATTTTGAAGTTTTATTTAACTCAAAGTTATTAGAAATGATACAAGAAGATGATTACTTAAAATCAGTTTTTAGAAATAAAATTCTAAAAACTGATTTTAATAGTATGGAAAATGCAGGGATTGGATATTTTGTGTGCGAAGCAAAAAATGAAAGTTTTGATTGTTATGTATCTACTCGATATCGATATTATTTAAGTGAGTTAATTCAGATTATTGACATAAAAAGAGACATAGAGTTGGCTAAATTTATAAAAACAGAGCTTTTTAGATATATTATCGATCCATTGGAAGATATATCTGAAAGAATTGCTTTTTCAGAAGTAGTAGTAGTCCTTTTAGAAATGGGGTTGGCTGATAGTGAAACTGCAATTAAATATTATACTCCCAATTTTGATTGTTATTTTTTTGCAATTAAGGACTTTGTATATCTTGAAGACATTACACGCTTTTGTACACCTGAATCTATAAAATTAATTACCAATAACAAGAAAATTAGAGAAATTGCTGATGAGTTATTTCTTGATGAAATTGAGAATATCGAAAGTGAGGGAATCGATTTTGTTAGTTTATTAGATTTCTTTGATGATTTTGAGCAGATCAAATCTATATTGCCTCTCAAAAAAGCAAGTAAAAAACTTAAAACGTTAAATCATGATGCTGTATTACAAAAAGGCAAAGAATCTTCCCAAAATGCAGATGATCAAGAAACTGCTACTGAACCTGATAAAAAAAACGATTATTATGATATTGATGATAAAAGTATTGAAGATATTTTTGCTGATGAAGTAAGGAAAATTTCCACTGAACTTTAAAATTTGGCAAAAATTTTCCTCAAAAAATCGTACCTTTGAGAAAAAATAAAATGCTTATGCAAACGCTTGCTTTTTCATCAAAACTCACACAAATTAATGAGTCGAATTGGTCGGTACTCTTGGAAAAACAGAGTCTTGATCAAAAAATTGCTCGATTAATTGCTTTGTACGCCACTTTAGGCGAGGAATACGAAAAATTGATTAGCCAAACTCAAGATTGGGTAGAAGCATTCCGCCTACAAATTTTTTTAGAAAATACGGTTACGCTTGCTCGCCATTATTTGAGCAAGATTCAGGATTTATATACTCTTTCAGCAAGCCAAAAAACAGCTTTAGAACACGAAATAGATAATTTTGAGGAATTAGGGCAAGACATCAAACTCAAATTTTTTCAAATTCCACAAAACCCAAATATTCAAGAAGTTTTAGCCAAATGATGAGATTTTTATCAATCAGCAGTTTTCGCAAAGACCTCAAAAAATTGAATAAACAGGGTTATTTGTCGTGCCAAAAGGATATTTGTGAAGAATTTGAGAGTAAAGCCGAAGAAGAAATACGACAAATGACGATTAAAATTGCGGAAACTGAAAGCAATCTTTTAATCAAACGCCGTATTGCCAATAGTGGGCAAAAAATAGGCAAAAGTGGCGGATTTCGATTATTTTTTACCATAAATCGAGTGGCTGATGTTGTATTTTTGCATATTTACCCTAAAAAAGAACAGGCGAACCCTGCTGAAGGTATAATTGAGGAACGCCTTTCGGAATATGAAAGTGAAAAAGAAATTTTACAAGAACACGAAATTAATAACCGTTTGAAAGAAAAATAGCGTACCATTTTCAAGATACGCTATTTTTTTATTTGTTATTAGTTACGTAACGGTTTCCCTTTAAACAAAATCGATTGGATACGTTCTAAGGTTTTGCGTTCGCCTGAAAGCGATAAAAACGCCTCTCTTTCCAAATCTAATAGTTTTTTCGCCATTTTTACAAAAAAAATCGTATATTTGAGAAAAAATAAAAACGCTTATGCAAGCCTACGAATTTCAGACTGTAGTAAAAAACGGAACTATTACGCTTCCCTTTGCGTATCCGCCTTTACATTCACAAAAAGTGCGAATAATTGTATTGGTCGAGGAAAATCCTACACAAAATATTCAAGCCATTCTTGGTTTGTTTGCCCAAGCCGCCCAACGCAATATTTTTTCAGGTATTTCAGATGCCGTACAATGGCAAAAACAACTAAGAGATGAGTGGGAATAAAAAAGCCGTATTGGATAGCAACGTAATTATCGAGGCTTCCAAACAAACGATTGATACACAAGCTACTTTTGCGGATTATCAGGAATTATTAATTTCTGTAGTAAGTTATGTAGAAGTCATGGGTTTTGAATTTGCAGATAAAGACGAAAAAGCCTTTATTGAACATATTTTACAACAATTTCCTGTGGTCGATATTAACAAGACGATTGCAGATATTGCGGTCGAATATCGTAAGAAACGCAAAATCAAATTACCTGATGCTTTTATTTTGGCTACTGCCAAACATTTGCAAGCCGATTTATTAACAAGTAATGTCGATGATTTTAAAAATATCGATGATAGTGTGCAGGTGATAAAGCCTAAAAAATAAACAAAAAACCTTCCAAATTTTAAAATTTAGAAGGTTTTTATCGTTTTTAAAAATTAATTCCTCAACGGTTTTCCTTTAAACAAAATCGATTGGATACGTTCTAAGGTTTTGCGTTCGCCTGAAATCGATAAAAATGCCTCTCTTTCCAAAAAACAATAGTTTTTTTGCTATTTTTTTTCAAAAAATGCTTATCTTTGAGAAAAAATAAAACGGGTATGATAGTAGAACGTTTGGCAAATGAAACTCTGATCCGCTTACCTGCGCAAATCGATCAAGGTTTGATCGAGGTCATTGTCGAGTATTTCCGAGTGATTGAGGCATATTATCAAGAAAAAAATATGGCAACCAAACTCTTTTTGCTCAAGGCAATGGAAAACCTGTACTTTGAATATTTGGCACAAAAAGCCGAATTTGAACAATCATTTTTGGATCAGAGTGCCGAAGAAATTAAGGCGGATTGGTGGCAACAAAACAAAGAAAGGGTATTGAAAGGCTATGAACAATAATGTTGTAGTGGATACTAATGTGCTTTTTTCGGCACTTCATTCCGACAATCCCAATATCCGTAAAATCCTGAATAACAAGATTTTCCAATTTTTTTGCCCTAATTTTATCTTTCGAGAATTGTTTAAGTACAAAGAGAAATTGGTCAAGAACTCGAAATTAACGGAAACCGAAATCGAGGAATTATTGGGCATCTTGTTGCAAAAATTGAATTTTATCAACGAAAATCATATTTCTTTGGGAAATTGGATCGAGGCGTACAAACTTTGTCATCAGGTTGATGAAAAGGATACACCTTTTGTGGCTCTTGCTCTCGAATTAGAGGCTGATTTTTGGACAAGAGATCAAGTTCTCAAAAATGCTTTGATCAAAAAAGGTTTTACCCAATTTTTTGATGAAAAAAAGCATACAAGTTAAAATAAAAAAACCGCCATTTCTTAAAAAAATGGCGGTTTTTTTATTTAATATTAATTCCTCAACGGTTTCCCTTTAAACAAAATCGATTGGATACGTTCCAACGTTTTGCGTTCGCCTGAAAGCGATAAAAACGCCTCTCTTTCCAAATCCAATAGGTATTGTTCGGACACCAAAGTCGGTTGCGACAAATCACCACCCGCCATCACGTATGCCAATTTTTTCGCAATTTTTACATCATGTTCGCTGATATAATTGCCGTAACGCATTCCCTCGATACCTGCATAGAACATCGCCAATGACGATTTGCCATGCACTTTGATGTCTTTGCGTGGTGTAGGTTGCGTGTAACCTGCTTCGGCAAGTTCGATAGCGGCTTTTTTCGCATC
>JAAFHK010000291.1 GCA_013297565.1 Cytophagales bacterium | reverse complement strand
CGATACGCCCGATCCCGAATTTGGAAAAAATACGAAATGTGCCGATTTTATCCCACCTGCCCAAAAATTAGGCGCGCACGTAGCCGCTTTAGGTATGCGGTTTTATACAGGTTCGCAGTTTCCTGCCGAATACCGCAACCAAATTTTCATAGTACAACATGGTTCTTGGAACAGTAGCGTAAAAGTCGGTTACAGACTCAATACGGTAAAACTCGATAAAAATAACAAAGTGATTGATTATCAAGTATTTGCCGAAGGTTGGGTACAAGGCGATAAGGCTTGGGGCAGACCAGCCGATGTGCTGGTAATGCCTGATGGTTCATTGCTGGTTTCGGACGATCACGCCAATGTGATCTATCGGATTACTTATACAAAGTAAAAAATACAGATTAATTTATTGATTTTCAAGACCTTGCAGGTTTTAAAACTCGCAAGGTCAAATATTTTAGCACAATTTGACATAACTGCCCAAAATCTTGATCTGTTCCTTATTTTTTTCCAAAACATATTGGGCATTTGCATCTTGAAAATGCCCCTCGAAATCAATCAAAAACCAATATTTGAAATCACCGTCTTCTTTCGAAGGGCGGCTGTCCACCTTACAAAGATTGATACGGGCAATGCTAAAATCCTGTAAAATGGTAGCCAAACTGCCCGCTTTGTCCGTAACTTTGGCAATAATGCTCGTCTTGTTTTGCGCACCGCGCTGGTTTTCGAAATCTTTACTGATAATCAAAAAACGAGTTCGGTTGAGTTCGCTATCCTCAATATTATCAAACAAAACAGGCAAACCATGCAAGCGCGCCCCAATATGAGAGCAGATTGCCGCCGAACGCGGTTCTTTTTTGGCAAGTTCTGCCGCCTTAGAAGTCGAGGCTACAGGAATTAGCTCAACTTTGCCATCAAAATATTCCTGAACAAACTGGCTACACTGCCTGAAGGCAATATCTTTTGAGTAAATTCGGTTGATATTTTGGATACGATCTTCTTCGGAAGCAAAGGCAAAATGGATATTCATAGGGATTTCCGCCACTATTTTTACGTCCGAAGTCCCCAGCAAATCGATGCTTTCACCAACCGATCCTTCTCGGTTATTTTCGATAGGAACAACACCAAAACGGGTACGATTCGTGATGACACTTTCAAAAACAGCTTGGATCGAACTCAAAGGCACATAATCGCTAATTCCTCCAAAACGACTTTCAGCGGCTTGGTGCGTAAAACTGCCTTCAGGCCCAAGATACGCCACTCTTTCAGGCAATTCGAAATGCCTACTTACGGCAAAAATCTCTGTAAAAAGGCTCTCAATGGCTTTGGCTGAAAGCAAACCTTTGTTGCGCTCATTGAGGCGATCAAGAATCGCTTTTTCGCGCTCGGGACGATAAATTACAGCATTTTGCTGGCGTTTCAGATGCCCTACCTCGCGCACAAGTTCCATGCGTTTGTTGAAAAACTCAAGCAACTGATTGTCAATGTCGTCTATTTGCTGTCTGATCTTTTCTATGGCTTGTTCCATATAAAATAGGGTTTTATTCGAGGTCAAAATTAAATCTTTTTTCGTGGCTTTTTTCAAAAGAAAAGAATTAGACTCAAAATTTTTAGTTTTGTTATAGATTTGATCCGCGTTAAAAATTAAATTGTAATTACCAAAAAAAATAAAAATTTAACATTGGCGTATTCAATAAGATAGGATTTTTTAATTTTCTAAATGCTCTCTTTTTGAGTAAAATATGATTTTTTCAAGTATTCAAAAACCTCATAGGTTTTAAAAACGTATAAATAGTTGTTTTTAAGGCAATAAAACAAATCAATAATTATATAAATATTGTACTTTTTTAAAAACGTGATTTTACGACAAAAAAAATGCCAAAAAAACAGAGCATTCTTGAGGCAAAAAAAATTGAAAAAAAATTAAAAAAAATAGAGTGTTGAAAATAAGTCTTTTACCAAAAATGGTAAAAGTCAAAAACAGGGTTTCAAAATTGAAAAATCTTGTAAATAAGGCACTTGCAAAAAATACGGCTTTTGGCACTGACAATTTCAAAATTTTTTTGTTCCTACTTTTTTACCTACTTTTGTGAAGCAAATAAGGCAAAGCAATAGCCGAATGTTGTTTGTACCAAAACAAATAGCAGTTCGGATATTTTAGCCTATAGCAAAGACGCTAAAGCGTAACTCTGACTTTGTTGGTCTTTTGAACGACAAGAATACAGAAAATCAAAAACCTTTATCTGTTCATTTTTAATTCCTAACTTATTGTATATCAAAGGTTAGCTTTTTCAAAAAAAGCTACTAAGGGCTTCGTTGTCCCTAAAACTTTCAACAGACAAAAATTATGACAAAGGATTGTACTTCGGTTTGGTCGAATTGTTTGCAAATAATTCGTAGTAAGGTGGGCGAGCAAAGTTATAACACTTGGTTCGTACCGATCAAAGCCTTGCGCCTACAAGAAACCGTACTGACGGTACAAGTACCAAGTTTATTTTTTTATGAATGGATCGAGGAACACTACTTGCCTGTTTTGCGTAAGGCGATTGATAGTGAATTGGGCGAACGGGGAAAATTGGAATACTCGATTATGGTAGATCAAGGCACTGAAAATCGCCCTGCTTATCACCTGAACATTTCCGCACCACGCAGTCAGCAAGGTAAAGATAAAACCGAACCTTTGCGTCAAAATCCTTTTGCGATCAAGACCGTTGCCAGCCTCGATATCGATTCGAACCTGAACCGCAATTTTACTTTTGACAGCCTTGTTGAGGGCAAATGCAATCAACTGGCTATTTCAGCGGGCTTGGGAATTGCCCAAAATCCCGGTTTTACGGCATTTAATCCGTTTTTGGTTTATGGTGGAGTGGGTTTGGGAAAAACGCATTTGGTACAGGCTATTGGCAACGAAATCAAACGTTTGAAGCCTGAAAAATTTGTGCAATATGTTCAATCCGAACGCTTCATCACGCAGTTTGTAGAGGCTTTGAAAAACCGCACGATTCAGGAATTTACCAATTATTATATGCAAACTGATGTGTTAATTATTGACGATATTGAGTTTTTTGCGGGAAAAGAAAAAACGCAGGAAAATTTTTTCCATATTTTCAATCATTTACACCAATCGGGCAAGCAAATCATTATGACCAGTGATTGCGCGCCCAAAGACCTTCAGGGTTTGCAAGAACGCCTCCTTTCCCGCTTCAAGTGGGGACTTACGACTGATATTCACGCACCTGATTACGAAACGCGCTTACGCATTGTTAATCAAAAAATCCTTTCTCAAGGGATCGGAATGCCGCCTGAAGTGTCCGAATACATTGCCCGAAATGTCGCTACCAATGTTCGAGAATTGCAAGGCGTTTTGGTTTCGCTGGTTGCGAAAGCCTCTTTTTTGCGAAGTGATATTTCGCTTACGATGGCAAAAATGGCTATCGATTCGATAGTATCGGACATGGCTGAAGAAAGAGAATTGGATTTACAAGAGATTGAAAAACAGATAGTTGAGTTTTTTAAAGTCAATCCTCAAGACCTAAAAGCCAAAAAACGTACTAAAGAAATTGCTTTGGCAAGGCAAGTGATGATGTATTTTTGTCATCAGCACACCAAACTTTCCTTGGCGGTTATAGGAGAATATTTGGAAAGAGATCACAGTGCCGTAGCACACGCCTCGAAAGCTGTTTCCCAAAAGATAATGTTCGATCAGGAATACAAAAACATGATCGAAACGGTAAAAAAACGACTGAAAATATGAACGTAAATTAAAAAAAATACCAAACTGTTTCCAGTTTGGTATTTTTTTTAATTTCAGCTTGCCATTCGCTTGTGAGTTTGGGGCAAGGACAGAGAAATTTGGTAAAGATATAAATGCCATTTTTTTAAAGAAATGGCATTTATAGGTTAATTTTTACGCTAAACCATTTCAACCTCGAAACGAACCTTTAATTTTTCAGCAATTTTCTTGAGGCGTGTTTGTTTAGTAGATAAATCTGCCAAATGATTGAAATAAATACCTTCAATTTGCACTAATCCACGCTTTTGAGTAACTGTACTAAAGGTGTTTTTGTCTTTATTAGCAATACTTTTAATTTCTAAAGAGTGCCAATTATCTTTCGAAACCTGATACATTTTTTGCAAAGTATTGGTAAACTGTGTTTTTTGATCTTTACCTCCTATTTTTTCGCCTTCCACTTTCCAAACGTAATCAGTATAATTTGAATCTTCGGCATTTTCGGGGCTTGGCAAAATTTTAATGAGTTGTTCGGCAATGAATTCTGAACGTTCCCAAATTTGTTCGCTTGTCCATTCGTTTTGTGAAAAAAAAATTTCACGTTCGTAACTCCAAATAGTATTTTTTTGAAGGTCTGGTTTTTTGTCCAAGAAACGTTTATTGGAGAGACTTGAATTAAGTTTTTGCGTAAGTAAAGTCAAATTGCCAATCGTATTTAATAATTTTTTAGTTTCCAAAAACTCATCATCAGACAAATCATGTTTTTCAGCTTTTTGAGGAAAAATGTGTTCAATGCTCAAATCTTCAAAATTAGTATAGCCCAATTTTCCTTCGGAATGTTTGAAAATAGCCAACCAAATCAGATAACGCACCAAGCTTTTTCTTTTGTTATCATAAATACTATATTCCAACAAGCGGGCTTTAAAATCCTCGTTATTGTAAAAAGGATTGGCTTTTAGTTTTATAATGGCTTGGGCAATTTTTGTGGGAAGTTCTTCTTCTATTTCACCATTAAAATTATCCAAAACTCCAACAAGCGTAGGTAAGGTTTTATTAGGAAATTTTTTTTCATGCACTACCAAACGTAACGTATAAGATGCCACTAACAAAAGGATATTTTCGAGAGTGCTTTTTTGAATTTTTTTATCCGAAAACAATTCAAATGCCTTCAAAATTAGCGGAGTCGATACAAACACATCACAATAGTTAATAATTTGCAAAGCTATTTTGATGCTTTGGCTATATTTCTGAACCTCTATTTGATCAGGGAAAATAATAGTATGAAAAAAATCTTGGTAACGCTTCAATTTCCCAAAAAGAGTAGAAATAGAATTCTGATTCAAAAAATCGTTCAAAAAATCTTTCATTTCGGGATAAATACGGTCTTGATGAATCGTATCCGTTCGACTGACGTTGGCAAAAAGAAAATATTTTAAAAAATTCGAAAAACTATGTTTGATTTTTTGTTCCGCCAAATCCTCAAAATATTCTTCCAAAGGTTGCCAATGATTTTGATAAATTTGCATCTCGCCTGCTTTTTTGATTTGAGGCATCATAAAAAGGTAGTTCCGAATCAGATCGCTACTATCCAACTGTTTGCCACGAGAATTAAGTGTTTCAAAAATCGTATTTGCATCTTCGTGTTCTTCTAATTCAATGTAAATAAAACTTAACTTGTGAGTAAGATTTGTCAGAATCATTTTTTCGAAATTTTCTTTTGGAGAAAAGCCTTTTTGATGAAAAATATCCAATTCGTTTTCGAAAAAAGTTACTATACTAAAAACCTTTTCAAATTACACTTTATTTTGTATTTTTGTAAAAAAAACTTATGATACGAATACACTTAACGGAGGCAGAAAAGGCAGAATTACAAGCCTTAAAAAAA
>JAAFHK010000290.1 GCA_013297565.1 Cytophagales bacterium | reverse complement strand
TATCGATTCAATCGGAGGAGTTTCCCTGAAAGTATGTTTGAGAAACTGATTTTGAGAATGCTCAATCATAAACCATTGATTTACAAAGAGTTAGTTGGATATGTTCCCTAAACGGTAATACCTATAAGTTTTTATTCCGTTTTTATTCCCAGCACCAGAATATCATCTGTTTGTTCATACATATCCATTTGCCAATTTTTTAATGTATCGTCCAATATGATTTGTTGTAGGTTTAAAGGTTCGGCGTGAATGAAAAGTAGCAATTCTCTAAATTTTTTTTTCATAAATTTTCGGTTGTCAATACCCCCAAACTGGTCTTGATAACCGTCTGAAAGATTTTGCGATAGCAATTTATTGTTTTTCAGACGATTTATACAAAATTTTGGAAGAAAAAACAAATTCACAGCGTAAATTAAGCGATGCTCAGGTGATGAGTACAGCGATCTTAAGCGCTTATTATTTTCATCGCAATCACTACTTTGCTATGATTTGCGAGATTATTTGGGCTTTAAAATGCCTGATAAAAGTAATTTTAATAGAAATGGGTTTTGAAATTCCTGCAAGGGCAATTTTTGATGAAAAAATAAATTTGGAAACACTTGCCAAACTCTTAAAACAATAAAGCCCGCTAATTCAGCGGGCTTTTCTTATTTAGACACTTTATTTTTCAATTTTTTATCCTCTACGGTGCGGTTCAGAAATTCGTTGATTTTATCAATATCATACGTGCTTACCAATTCACCTAAAGCATTGATTTTCAGTTCAAAACCTTCAAGTTCGGCATGAACTTTCGGACGTTTATCTTTACCGTCCTGATCCAAAATTTTTCCTTTTTGCATAGTTGTAAAATATTTGAGTTTGTTAAAAAAATCCACTGGACTTGATAAAACAATATCAATGCCAAGGGATTCATTTTTTAACAAAAAATATTTTATTTATTTCGTTTTGGTAAAAAATAACAAATTTTAATTATCTGCCCAATTTTCCCGATCCAAACTTCTGTATTGGATAGCTTCAGCAAGATGTTCGATTTTTATTTCCTGAATACCTGCCAAATCCGCAATAGTTCTCGACACTTTTAGAATACGGTCGTAAGCCCTTGCCGAAAGTCCCAGCTTCTCCATTGCTCTTTTGAGTAATGTTTTGCCTGCTTCATTAATTTGGCAAATATTTTTGACCATTTGGGGCGGCATCATGGCATTACAAAAAATATCAGGCATGGTTTCGAAGCGTTTGGTCTGGATTTCACGTGCTACGATTACCCTTTGGCGTATCTGTTCGCTGGTTTCCGATTTTCGAACCGAAGTCATTTGATCAAACGAAACAGGCGTAACTTCTACGTGCAAATCGATTCGGTCGAGCAAAGGACCGCTAATTTTGTTCAAATAGCGTTGCACCGCACCCGCAGGGCAGACACATTCCTTCTCGGGGTGATTGTAAAAACCGCAAGGGCAAGGATTCATGCTGGCAACCAACATAAAATTGGCAGGAAAATCTACAGCCACTTTCGCACGCGAAATCGTAACACGCCTCTCCTCAAGCGGCTGGCGCATGACTTCCAAAACTGTTCGTTTAAATTCGGGCAATTCGTCCAAAAAAAGTACGCCATTGTGCGCCAAAGAAATTTCTCCTGGTTGCGGATTTCCGCCACCTCCCACCAAAGCCACATCACTAATCGTGTGATGCGGCGAACGGAACGGTCGCTGGGCGATCAAACGCGCTTGCTTGCCGAGTTTTCCAGCAACTGAATGAATCTTGGTTGTTTCGAGGGCTTCTTGTAAGGTCAAAGGTGGAAGGATAGTGGGCAAACGTTTGGCAATCATGGTTTTTCCTGCGCCAGGAGGTCCAATCATAATGACGTTATGCCCCCCTGCGGCGGCTATTTCCAAAGAACGTTTGATATTTTCCTGTCCTTGTACGTCCGCAAAATCAGCCCCATATTCATACTGCGTATGAGCAAAAATATCGCGCGTATCGATAGAAACTGGGCTAATTTCGAGCCTATTTTCGAAAAAATCAACCGCCTCTTGCAAGTTCTCGACCCCGATAATATCGAGTTTATTCACAATGGCGGCTTCGTAGGTATTGTCTTTTGGTAAAACAAAACCTTTAAAACCACGCTTTCGGGCTTCGATGGCAATGGGCAAAACGCCTTTGATCGGTCTTAAAAAACCTTCCAAAGACAATTCGCCAAGGATTAAATATTGGTCTAATTTTTCGGAATTGATTTGGGCAGAAGCCTGCAAAATCCCCAAAGCAATGGGCAAATCATAAGCCGATCCTTCTTTTCGAACATCGGCTGGGGCTAAATTGACGACTACTTTCTGGCGGGGCATACGGTAGCCAAACTGTTTCAGAGCAGATTCGATGCGTTGTTCGCTTTCTTTGATGGCGCTGTCGGGCAAACCGACCATAAAAAATTTCGTTCCTTGCAAGACATTGACCTCTACGGTAATCGTATTTGCCTCCACCCCATACACAGAACTCCCATACACTTTTGCGACCATAAAACAGCTATTTTGTTACCCAATTCAGACTGCAACAAAATTAGGCTTCTTTTCCTAAAAAGCAATTTTTTTGAAAAACATTTGAGGCAGTTTTTTTAATTTTTTGGTGAATGGCAAAACTCTAATTAATCAGACTAATTTTCCCCAAAAAATCGTATCTTTGTGCAAATCCAACATCAAAAACTATGGCGTTCAGTGATTTTAAGAATACCCTTGAGGTAGCCCAAAAATATGGTCTAAGAATAAATAAAATGGCTTTTCTACCAAATATTGGCTTAGAAATTCCTCTTTTTTTGATCGAAGATTTCCAATATTCCTTGAAACTACAAAAACCCAACCCAAGCGAAATTGCGGTTTCTGAAAACTTAATTTCGCCCATGACTCGCTTTGTGGCTAAAAAACACCCAAAAATTATTCCATGGAGTCGAGAATATTATTTAGAGGTCGACAAGGACTTGGTAGGAACGCCCGATTATCTATTTTCTTACACTCCTTATCCTCATGAAATTGTCTTGGGAAATCCCTTAATCTGCGTTTCAGAAGCTAAAATAGATGATTTTGTAAAAGCATGGGGACAAACCCTCGCCGAAATGGTCGCTTGCCAAAAATTATTTCCTTTACTCACCGTTTATGGTTGGGCAACAAATGGTGATATTTGGCAATTTGGGAAATTGGAAAACAATATTTTTACACAACATTCTGAATCCTTCTCAATAACCAAAAATGCCGAACAAATAGCGGGTATCTTGGATTGGATTTTTACCGAATCGGTGCAGAATGCGGAGGCGTTTTTGGCAAAGAAAAAATAATATTTTGCAAATCCAACATCGAAAACTATGGCGTTCAGTGATTTTAAAAGTGTGTATGATATTGCCGATCAATACGGCACAGATATTATTAATGATTTGTTTATTCCCAAAAATCTTACTTATACGCTTTCCGAAGAGTTTATGAAAGATTTGGAATACTCATTGGGCATGAAAAAACCGAGTCCAAGCGAAATAGCTGTTTCTGAAAATTTGATTTCGCCTATTATGCGAGTAGTTGCCCGCAATCACCCCCATCTCATTTTCTGGAGTAGGGAATATTATTTAAAAGCAGACGAAGCCCTCTGCGGTACTCCTGATTATTTGTTTTCCTATACCAAAATACCCAAAAGCATGAGCAAGGGAATGCCGCTTGTCTGCGTAGCCGAAGCCAAAATTGACGATTTTACTTACGCTTGGGCGCAAACCCTTGCCGAAATGGTGGCGATTCAGAAAAAATATCCTGAATTAGTGGTCTATGGTTGGGCAAGTAACGGAGAATTATGGCAATTTGGGAGATTAGATGCCAATAATTCGCTTATTCAACATTCCGAATCCTACTCTCTTGCAGGCAATACTGAACAAATAGCGGGTATCTTGGATTGGATTTTTACCGAATCGGTGCAGAATGCGGAGGCGTTTTTGGCAAAGAAAAAAGCATAAAATAGCATCATTTTACAAAAAATGCTGTTTCTTTTCAGAAACAGCATTTTTGATTCCCCTCTACGCTACTCTTTCCTAAACCGCAAGCCTTTGACCACCTTGCCCGAAGTGATGCGGATCAAATAAATGCCCTGATTCCAATGCGAACAATCCAAAACTTGTTCTTTTTGGGTTTCTACGTTTTCTTTTCTCATCATTTCTCTGCCCAATCCGTCAAAAACGCTAATGTCGGCTGTTTTTAAGATAAAATCGTTCATGCGGATTTTTACGTAGTCCTGCGCAGGATTTGGGTATAAGTCTGCTGATACTTTCCCCGAATATTCGGCAGGAAATACTTTTTCGGCGCGTCCGCCTTGCGGCATTTTGACTACTTTTAGCGGTTTGGAGCGCGTAGTTTGGCACATTCCATTGCTTACGGTGAGTTTGATGTCGTATTTTCCCTCTTTCGAAAACACCTGTTCGGCATAGTCCAATTTTTCGGCTTTTGCCAAACCCCCAAAATCCCAAACAGCGGTTTTCGGGGCGGTTTTGCTGCCTTCTTTTTCGTAGGAAATATTAACAAAAACGACCGTATCGCCTTCTCGAACTTCGGATTGGAAGACGAAAACGTTTTCCATACGTTCGGAGTCATTAAGGGCAAATTCCACAGTTTTTTCGCAATCGTATTTGTCGGTGGCTATCAGTTTGTATTTTCCGCCTTTTACCAATTCGACTTTTGCCTTGTCCGAACGGAAACCGTTTTCGCCTGTCCAAGCGTATTTAACAGAAGCCTCGTTTCGGGCATCGATTACGATAGGTTCGGACTCATTGCAGAAATAATACAAAGGTTTGATTACACTCATAAATTGCTGTTCTTGGGTGTATTTTACGTTTATTTCGTAGCTTACTTCGCAAGTGCCATTGCCCATTTGCAGGCGGTAAATGCCCTCGCCTACGGTCTGTTCTGCGGCGCTCGCATTAGCCAAATTTTGGTAATTTGAGCCGTTTTTCTTTGCCCAAGTTCGGGTAGTTGCTTTCGGATCACTTAGTAATTTCATTTGCGAACCTATACAAATAATGGTGTCTTTGCCCCAAGCAACGCTGAGTCGGTTGATGTCCATGTCGATCTGTTTTTCGAGTTTGGTTGGGTAAAATTTGGGAACTTTGACCGTAACGAAATACAAACCCGATTTTTCGGTAACGAAAGTTGGTTTGATGGAACGATCCGACCAGACATAGGCGGTTTTTTCGCGTCTTTCGGTAGGAATTTTTGCCAAATCTACGCTAATTTCCACTTTCGAGCAATAGACGATTTTCCCCTCTCTCAATACCTCAAATCCTTCGGTTTTCAAAGCAATTTCGGCTGTTTTTGTCCCAAAATTAATTTTGGAAACGGTCGAAAAAACATTTTGCACAGAAATAAAGGAGGGTTCAAAATAATCAAGGGTAGAGTCGGGCTGGATTACGCCTACGAATCCTGCTTTTTGGAAAACGGTATAAAAACCGTTGGCATTGCTTACGGTGCTGAAAGCGGCAGATTGGATTTTTACGCCCTCCAAACTTTGAGTATTATTCAAGAGAATTTGCCCAAAAATGGGGTATTCGACCAGACGCGCTTTGAGGTTTAGGGTAGTAGTGGTTTCGGCTGTTACG
>JAAFHK010000029.1 GCA_013297565.1 Cytophagales bacterium | reverse complement strand
GATCAACCAAGCTACAGGCATCGACGGAAATAAGAAAATGAATAGTCGAAAACGACATATTATGGTAGATTCGCAAGGCTTGCCTTTGGCGATTTACGTAGGCGCTGTCCATGAAAATGATGGAAAAGCAGACATAGAATGTTTGGCACAAGTGTTAAATAATTATGTAAATGTAAAATATATTACAGCAGATGACACCTACCGAAACACTTTCGAAAAAGAAGCGAAAGCTTGTGGAATTTTCGTAGATATTAGCCAAAAACTGCCTTCAGAACAAAGTTTTGTACCACAAAAAGGTAGGGGGCAGGTCGAAAGACCGTTTTCTTGGCTCAATTTCGTATCGAAGATTGTCGAAAGATTATGAAAAGAAAGCGAAATATTCAGTCTGCATGATCCAATTGGCTTTTATTTCTGTAATTTTAAACAATTTTTGACACTTGAATTTCTAAACATACTCTTAACAAGTTGCATATAGTATGATTTCGGTGTAAAAATTTATTTAAAGGTTTTTTCTAATTTTTTCGGCTGTTTGAGCAAATTGTTCTGTCGTAAATTGTGGTCTGTCAGGTTTTAAAAAATTAATGTCCTGCATGGCGTTCAAAGGCACAAGATGTACATGGGCGTGTGGAACTTCCAAACCAATGACTGCCACACCAATCCGCAAACAAGGGATTGCTTGGCGAATGGCTTGGGCTATTTTTTTGCTAAAAAGCATTAAATTAGCAAGCGTTTGGTCATCAAGATCATAAATATAATCGATTTCGTGCTTGGGAATGACCAAAGCGTGTCCTTCGGTAAGGGGACGGACATCGAGAAAAGCCAAAAATTGCTCATTTTCGGCTATTTTATAACAAGGGATTTCGCCTTGTACGATACGTGAAAAAATACTTGCCATGTTTTTATGTATTTGATAATTTTTTCATTTGCATAAAAATTAGAAATTCCATTACCCAGTAATGGAATTTCTAATTTTATTTTTTTGTAAAACAAAGTATTAGAGTTTATGAACAAATCTGTATCGTACCCTTCAGGGTGCGATTAATTGCTTGATTTTCAATAAATTACAAACACCCTAAAGGGCGTTTTACACATTATTCATAAACTTTATTGTTTAAAAATTTACAAATCCTTTAGTGCATAAATTCATAAAGGGCAATGTAGGTAAAAGCACCCGCAAAATAACCCAAAACGGCAACCCAAGTGATTTTTTTGACGTACCACATAAAATCTATTTTTTCCATACCCATGACTGCTACACCCGCCGCCGAACCAATGATGAGCATACTTCCGCCAGTTCCTGCACAGTAGGCAATGAATTGCCAGATTTTTGAGTCCATCGGGAACTCTGTAAGTGAGTACATTCCCTGTGAAGCCGCTACCAAAGGCACATTGTCTATGACCGCCGAAGCCACCCCAATAATCATCACGACCGCATCTTGATTGCCAACACTTGCATCAAGCCACATGGCTAATTCTTTGAGCAAACCTGCTGATTGTAAGCTACTTACGGCAGTCAAAATACCAAAAAAGAACAAAATACTTGACATATCAATACGTGCCATTGCCCCTGAAGCCGAAAGTTTGCTAAACATATGGGCAGGTGCATCGCGGTGCATGAGATCAACCACTATCCACATAATTGCCATGGAAAGTAAAATGCCCAAATAAGGTGGCAGATGAAAGGTTGATTTAAAAATAGGAGCAAAAACCAATGCCGAAATACCCAAAACCAAAGCGATCATAGCCGAATTGGGTTTATGATAGTTTTCTTCGTTATCTTCTTTTTGTAATTGAATTTTGGGGGCTTCAACCTCACCTTTTAGCACAAAACTTAAATAAATCATGGGTACAACTAAGGACACAAGGCTTGGAAGAAAAACCTCTACAATAACTACCGAAGCCGAAATTTGCCCATCAATCCATAGCATCGTAGTGGTTACGTCACCAATAGGGCTAAAAGCACCACCCGAATTGGACGCAATGATGACCACACCCGCAAAAAGTTTTCGATCTTCGGTCGAACGGATCAGTTTGCGTAAAAGCGAAACCATGACGATAGCCGTTGTCAGATTGTCCAAAACTGAAGAAAGGAAAAAAGTAATAAAACCAATAACCCAGAGGAGTTTTACTTTCTTTTTCGAACGAATTTTGTCAGTAATTACTTTAAAACCTTCGTGTGCATCTATCACTTCTACAATGGTCATAGCGGCTAACAAAAACAAGATAACTGGAGCAATTTCAGACAAATGATGTGCAAGTTCCTCTGCCACGTGTTCGTCAAAATGGTTGCCGTAGGCATAAATAGCCCAACAAAGTCCCGCCATGATCAAAGCCGTAGGGCTTTTGTTGATATGTAAGGAATGTTCGAAAATAATAGACAAATAACCAATAACAAAGACGATGATAAGAATAGTTATATAAGTCATGGCTTAGGTTTTATTTATTTTTTGGATAATAGAATTAATTTTAGGATAAAGTTGCCCGTACTTCACGAGCATAATGGATATAGTCTGTCAGTGGCAAATGGGGCGCAGTCGGCTTGAGCAAAACGATCATTTGCCCCCTATGATAACCCGAATGAATGATGGCATGGGTCAGGATTTCACGCACATTCGAAGTAAAAGCCTTCCCTTGCGAATTGCTGTAACTTACAACCCGTTCATAATCAATTGGTTGTAGTTTTTCGATCAAACCAGAAAGCAAAGCAACATTGACCTGCAAACGGCTTTTCCATTCTGAAACAGGCACTTCCGCCCAAACGTCAATCTTCAGTCCTTGATCCGTAAGGCGATAATACCAAATCCGTTCCGCCGCCAAGATGTGCGAAAATAGCAAACGCACCCGTTCAGGTACTTTTTCAATAGGCATTTGGCTTACCAAATCCGCCATTTGACTGTTTGCCCAATGCTCGTAACGATAGAGGTCTAATAGATATTCATTCATAAAAATCAACTTTATGTCCTAAAAATAAATATTTTTTCTACAAAAACTAATTTTTTCCCCAAAACTCCTTAAATTCTTCGTAATTTCGAATATAATCCTTCGGATCGTATTCATGTGAAGCCAAAACCAACTGCACTGCCGTATGCGAATAATGCATGGTGTGCCAGACTGTAGGCGGTACGTACAGCCCAATGCTCGGACGGTCAAGTATAAAAGCCTGAATATCAGAACTTTGTGCGCTTTCTATAGTTACTTTGATAGTTCCAGCTACAGCAACCAAAACTTGCTCTGTTTCTCGGTGGGCGTGCCGCCCTCTGATGATACTTTCAGGCGTAAAATACGTCCAATACACCCTTTTGATAGGAAAAGGGACTTGTTTTTGGCTCTCCACGACCGAAATATAGCCAATGTTCGACTCGCCTATAGCGGGCAAATCTATAATTTTTGCTTCTCTCGAATACATATTTCGTAAAATAAAGAACCAAATGTAAAAAATATCACTAATATTTGCTATTATTTTTCTAAAATTATCAAAATAAAAAGCAATATTTATGCAATACGAAGACAACCCAAACAGCATCAAATTTTATGTAAAAAGATTTGTCCTTTCTCAAGCCGACTATTTCAAAAATAGAACCGTTTTGGATTTTCCTGCGGGCAACGGCATCACTTCACGCATTTTGAGAGAAATCGGGGCAAAACCTCTGCCCATGGATTTGTTCCCAGAATATTTCGAAATACCTGATTTGGACTGCGTGAGGGCAAATATTCGAGAAGGATTGCCTTTGGAAAAAGGCTTAATGGATAGTATCATTTGTCAAGAAGGCATCGAGCATTTTAGCGATCAGTTTTCGGCGCTCAAGGAATTTAACAGAGTGCTTAAAAAAGACGGCACTTTACTGATTACCACGCCCAATTATTCGAATTTGCGTGCCAAATTAAGCTACTTGCTTTCAGAAAGCGAACGTTTTAACTCCATCATGCCTCCCAACGAAATGGACAGTATTTGGATGTCGGACAAAAACATTACGGACGAAATTTATTTTGGGCATATTTTCTTGATTGGCATACAAAAATTGCGGGTTTTGGCGGCTTTGACGGGTTTCGAGATCAAAAAAATACATTTTACACGCATAAAAACCACTTCTTTATTCCTGTTGCCTTTTTTCTATCCTTTTATTTTGGTTTCGAATTGGATAACTTACAGAAAAAATATGCGGAAAAACAAAGATTTTGATCAGCAAACGAAGAAAAAGATTTATGGCGAAATTTTCAGGCTTTCTATCGATCCCAAAATCTTAATTGATGGGCATTTGATGGTCGAATTTGTCAAAATTTGTGAAGCAGATGAAGTAAGTGCAAAGCTAAAAAGCGCCCACAAGGAATTTGGATTGACCTAAGATTTAAAATATTTGGTTTGCTAAAAAAACGGTCTTTAAAATTGGGCTGTATCAATTTGATGATAAAAACCTGAATTGACGTATTATGTCGGTTTTGGATTTAAAATCTGTATTTTTAAAATTTTTACTAAAAAGTTGATTTAAACTTTTAACCAAGTCCGTTTTATAACTTGTAGTCCAAAAATTGATAATGTTTTTGTAAGTAGAATCCTGCTTTAGAATAATTTTGTTAAAATTTACATAATTAGGAATTTCATTACAATAAGTTGTTTGATCGAATAAAGACACTTTTCCGCTAACCAACTGGCGATACCAAGCCAGTTTTTTTCCAATGCCTAAGTGAAAATAATCCGTATAATCTTGTTCAATCAAATTAGTATCTACCTCATACAGTCGCACTTGAGTTGCTTGCTGTACGATCCGAAAATTATTATCGTCTTGTGTTCTTATCATCACAGTATTCTTCCGAAATTTTATCTGCCCTTCTATTTTATCACCATTTTTTAAAAAAATAATGCCTTTTATCTTTTTATGATTTTTTTGATAATTTGCTGTAATTTTAAAATAAAAAGGAGGTTTTCCATAGAATTGAGCATTCGCAAATTGTGCGAATAACATGAAAATAAACGTGTTTAATAAGTGCTTCATATTTATCAAAAATTTTTGTGAAATGATAAAGAGATAGATTATTTCGCTATTTATTACTGGCACGACTCAAAACTTTAAACGAATTTAGGTCAATTTTTTTTCCGCTTCTTCGGTTGTTTGGATAATCAACTCTTCCTCTGCCGCAAATGCCGCATCCTCTATTTTTTGTAAAAAATTTTCATATTGGTTTTCGTCCAAATCCTTACACAAATTTCGCAAAAGGCTAATCTGGGCAATAATTTTGTCGGTGTGATAAGGCGGAATACTTCGAATATGTGCCAAAATCGTTTTTATTTCGTTTTTGTTTTCCTGATCCAAACTTTTGAGGATTACTTCAGCCGTAGTTTCGATTTCTTGCTTTTTTTGCTTTAAATATTTGACCAAAACAGGGATTAATTTGGCAAATTCGATAGGTTTAGTAATGTATTCAGTTACGCCTGCGGCAATCGCCTTGCGTTGTTGCTCCACAAAAGCATCAGCAGAAAGTGCCACGATGGGGGTATTTTCTAAGGTTTTTTCTTGCCTGATTTTTCGCGTGGCTGTAATTCCGTCCATCACAGGCATGTGCATATCCATAAAAATCAATTCAGGTTGTAATTCGATTGCCCTTTTCACACCAATTTCCCCATTTTCTGCCAAATGTACTTTCAAACCCAATTCTTGGAACAGCGACACGATCATGTCTTGGTTCATTTGATTGTCCTCCACAACCAAAATTCGGTTTTGCGGATCGAAATGATATTCTGCATTTTCCAATTCGTTTTCAGAAACTGCCTGCATATTAATTGGAATCATCAAAGGCACACGCACCGCAAAAATACTTCCTTTGCCCAGTTCGCTTTCTACCAAAATAGTTCCGCCCAGCATTTCGGTCATTTTTTGGGTGATCGCCAAGCCCAAACCTGTTCCTCCGTAGCGCCGTGTAACCGAATTGTCTGCCTGTTCGAAAGCCTCAAAAATATGCGGCAAACGTTCGGGAGCAATCCCGATTCCTTCGTCAATGACTTGGAGAACCAACTGGCTATTTTCACTAAACAGCCTGATGCGCACTTCTTTGTCAATTTCTGTAAATTTAATGGCATTTGTTACCAAATTCATCAAAATTTGATTCAGTTTGGTGCGGTCGGATTCTATGATTTCGGGGAGTTGATTATCAAAATCGTACGTCAATTTTACCCCTTTTCGCGAAGCGTTATTTTTATTGATATGATAAATTCCTCTGGCTAACTGCTTGACATTCAAGGGTTCGAGAGAAAGCGTCATTTTCCCTGCTTCTATTTTTGAGAGGTCAAGAATGTTGTTGATCAGTTCGGAGAGATTTTGTCCGCTAAGTTTGATATTTCGCAAACACAAATTGAAATCGAAGGGCAAAGCCAGTTTTTTGGATTGCATAAGCAAAATTTGGCTAAAACCCACAATAGCGTTTAGCGGAGAACGAATTTCGTGCGACATATTTGCCAAAAATTCGGTTTTGGCGCGGTTGGCGGCTTCGGCAGTTTGGGCGGCAATCTGCAAAAGTTCTTGGCTTTGTTTCAGTTCTTGGGTTCGTTCATCTACTTTGTGTTCGAGGTTTTCGTTAAGGTTTTTGAGTTGGTTTTCGGCGTTTTTGCGGTCTGAAATATCCGTAGCAAAAACTGCCGCCCCGCAAATTTCATGGTCGATATAGATAGGATTAATAGCAATGACAAAAAACAAGGTGCGTCCGCGCAAGTTCAGTGAATCCTCAAAACTAATAAATTCGCCCTTAAAAACCTTTTCGTAATGTGCCTCCCACTGTTTTTTCCAATCTTCTGTTGTTTTTTCCCAAATCGAATTGCCTTTTTTAATCATAATCCCAAAAAGTGATTTTAGCACAATTTGAGCCGTATTATTCAAATTTATCCATTTGTATTTTTTATCAACTGCCCAAATCAAGTGGCGGGAGCTGTTGATCATGGCATTTAGCGTAGCTTCGCTTTCTTTGAGCAGTTCCTCTTGCAGTTTGCGTTGGGTAATATTTTTGGCAAAAATACTTAAACCCTCGATTTTGCCATCGACCACAATAGGACTCACCGACACATCAAAATAAATAAATTTTTCGCCTGTAAAAGTATCGAACTCGAAAAAAATCGATTCACCTGTTTTGAAAACCATTTTGTACTTTTCTGCCCAAAAATTGCGTTCTTTTTCGCCCAAATAATCCAAAGGATACATTCCTGCCTTGAGATCGACTTGGTAGCGTTTCATAAAATTGTCCCTTAAAGATTCATTGGAAGTAATCAACCTAAACTTGCGGTCGACCGACCATATCCGATCTCTGGTATTATTGATCAAGGCGTGCAGATTGGCTTCGTTTTCCTTGAGTTGTTGTTCGGCTTGCAGTTTTTCGGTCATATCGCGTACAATCGCAATAATTTCATTTTCTCCACTTCGAACAATTCGTGCCTCGTAATAATGCTCACCGTCTATTTCAGGCAGATTGTATTCGATTCGTTGGATTTGAAAAGTGGTAATTGCTTTTTCGATAGCCTCAAAAAACTGGGCATTGATAAGTGGATTTTTCAAGAAATCGTCAAGGTGCATACCGATTACAGATTTGGCATCAATGGGCGTATTATAAATCCCAACTTGGCAATCCAAATAATAGCCCTGTCTGTTGATTCGGAACATGAGATCGGGCAAAGCGGCTAAAAGGGCTTCATTTCGCGCTTGGCTTTCGCGAAGTGCTTGTTCGGCTTCTTTACGTTCAGTAATATTTCTGTTCAAGGTAACCGTCCCAATAATTTCGCTTCTTTCGTTCCAAATAGGATCGACTCGAACCTCAAAAACGCCTTTTTCTTGTCCAAAACTCATTTCCATTCTTGTACTTTCACCCTGCAAAGCCTTTTCGTGCAAAGGGCGCATTTTTTCGAAATCTGCGCGTACCGTTTCAAAAATATCTTGCTTCATGCCCAGTTCGACATCCACACCATAGAGTTTTTTCATATTCAAACGGTGTTTTTGATTGAAAATCAAATACTTATGTTCTTTGTCCAGCGCAAAAAGGCTGTCTTGCGTACTGTTCAAAACCGCATTAAATTTGGCGTTTTGGAGTTTGACCAAATTCTCAATTTTACGGCGTTCGGTAACGTCCCGCACAAACAGCGTTACTCCTCCAATCTGATGATGTTCCGAATAAATCGGATTATAGGCAATTTCTTTGATAATATCCTTACCTTTTGCATTTTGGTATTCAAAAATTTCGATAAATTTTTCGCCCCGCATTGCCCTTTTAAGGTTATGTAGTATTTGCGAATGATTTTTAAAAGGGCTAATTTTAAGTATAGAAACTCCTTTTTGTAAAATTAATTCATCTGTACGATGAACAGAACGCTTAAAAGCCTCATTGAAAACCTCTATGCAATTTTGGGCATCTACAGAAAAAATCAGGTCTTCGGTATTGTTGATCAGGGCATAAATATTGGCTTCATTGACCTTTAGATTTTGTCCCAGTTCGACTTGGTAATTTAAAGTGTCTTGCAAAATTTTCTCCTTTCCTTTGAGCAGTTCCTCGCGCTGTAAAAGCTGACTGTTGAGAAGTTGAGTCTGTTTCAAAACCGCTTTCATTTGTCTTTCTGCTTTTTGAGTTTCAGTAATATCTCTCAATATTCCACTAATTTGTACGGTTTCGCCTTTCGAGTTTTGGATCGGTTCGCCTTTTAAGTCTATGCAAAGTTTTTGACTGGCGTAGGTAATAAGTAGGATTTCGATCTCGAAACTTTCGCCGTAATGAATGGCTCGGTGAAAATGTTGCTGAATTTTTTGCTCCGAAAATTCATCATAAAAACTTAGGAATTTATCAAAACCAATTTTTCGGGAAATAGGTAAGCCATGTATTTTGTAGGTTTCTGCCGTCCATTCAAAAATTTCCGTCTTTACATCAAAAATCCAGCCTCCAACTTTGGCAATTGACTGGGCTTGTTCGAGTTTCTTCTGTTGATTTTCGAGTTCCATTTCGCTTGTTTCATGGTCTTGGCTAAGGGTTCGAACCAGCCAAAAAGTAAAAAGAAAAGCACTTGGAATAAATAACCAAGCCAATTTTTTTTGAAATTCTTGCTCTAAAATAGGTTCGAATTGAGGATTGTAATAAATCTGCACAATGAATAAAAAACAGGAAAAAAACACCCAAAAATACAAGGGTTTGGTGTGTTTGGCTTCGAAAATCAAAACAGGAAGAATAGCGCAAGACAAAAACATATATTGGAGATAAGTTTCCCGCCCCAAAAAATAAGGATAGACAAAAATAATAGTATTGATAAGCCCCAGAGTTACATATTTGGCGAGTTGTGGCTCCTGATAACGGTTCAATGCCAATCCAAACATGAAAGAAAGCAGGGTAATGAAAGTAAAAAATGCCAAAAGATAATGTTCGGTTTGGAGATAAATAAGTGGATAAGGCAACATCAAGAGCAAAGAGAGTATATTGATCTGGTTGGTCAGCAAAATACTCTTACGAATTTGGCGGCTTTGGGTAGCTAATATGCCCTGATTGGCAAATAAATGCCAAGTTTCGCGAATTGTTTGGTACATAAGGGTTTTGATAAAGACTTTTGGTGAATAAATTTTGTCAAGAATTGTACCTAAATTTAGGGCTAATCCCAAAGACAAAGAGTCCGAGCCTTGCAATCTGTCCTGAACAGCATCTTTCAAATTTACGAAAATATTTTTTGAAAAAAAAAGTACGGAATTTGTAAAAAAAATTGCACGAAAAAGATTAATTGTTACTTTTGTAAGCGGTTTTGTATAAAACCGTGAAAAATATGCTTAAGAAAAGCACAAAATAACTTAACTATTTGGTTATCAAAGATTTACATAAATGGCAAATATTGGCAAAATTACCCAAATTATTGGGGCGGTAGTCGATGTTAGTTTTGAAGACAAAAACTCGCGTCTGCCCAATATCCTCGATGCCCTTACTGTGGTTCGTCCTGACGGGCAACTGGTAGTATTGGAATGCCAACAACACCTTGGCGAAGAGAGAGTACGAACTATAGCTATGGACAGTACCGAAGGCATGACGCGCGGTATGGACGTAACGGATACAGGTATGCCTATAGCCTTGCCCAGTGGTGAGTCTATTCGCGGTCGCTTGTTCAATGTTGTAGGCGAAGCCATTGACGGTTTGCCTGCCCCAAAAAGCAATGCTCGACTGCCTATTCACAGATCGGCACCTCGTTTTGAAGATTTGGCAACCAGTACGGAAGTACTTTTTACAGGCATCAAAGTTATCGATTTGATCGAGCCTTATGCAAAAGGTGGTAAAATTGGTTTGTTTGGTGGTGCGGGTGTTGGGAAAACCGTTTTGATCCAAGAGTTGATTAATAATATTGCCAAAGCCTATTCGGGTTTGTCTGTATTTGCGGGTGTGGGCGAACGAACACGCGAAGGCAATGACTTGATGCGTGAGATGATCGAATCGGGCATTATCAAATACGGTCATAATTTTGAAGAATCTTTGAAAAAAGGTGGTTGGGATTTGAGCCAAGTAGATATGAAGGAACTCGAAACCTCGAATTTAACGATGGTTTTTGGGCAAATGAACGAACCTCCTGGCGCACGTGCGCGGGTGGCACTTTCTGGACTTGCCGTTGCCGAATATTTCAGAGATGGGGACGGTGAAAGTAAAGGACGTGATATTCTTTTCTTTATTGATAATATTTTCCGTTTTACCCAAGCAGGTTCAGAAGTTTCCGCTTTGCTTGGTCGTATGCCTTCGGCGGTAGGTTATCAGCCTACTTTGGCAACCGAAATGGGGGCTATGCAAGAACGCATTACTTCAACCAAAAGAGGCTCGATCACTTCGGTACAGGCAGTTTATGTACCTGCCGATGACTTGACCGACCCTGCTCCTGCGACTACTTTCTCTCACCTTGACGCAACAACGGTATTGAACCGTAAAATTTCGGAATTGGGCATTTATCCTGCCGTTGATCCTTTGGATTCGACCTCAAGGATTCTTGATCCAAGTATTGTTGGCGAAGCACATTATAACTGTGCGCAAAGAGTGAAAGAAATTTTGCAACGCTACAAAGAATTGCAAGATATTATTGCGATTTTGGGTATGGACGAACTGTCCGAAGAAGACAGACTCGTAGTACACCGCGCTCGCAGGGTACAGCGTTTCTTGTCCCAACCTTTCCACGTGGCAGAAGCCTTTACAGGTTTGAAAGGTGTATTGGTTGATATTAAAGACACTATCAAAGGTTTTAATGCGATCATGGACGGTCAATACGATCACCTTCCTGAAATGGCGTTCAACTTGGTAGGAACTATCGAAGATGCGGTAGTAAAAGGCGAAAAAATGATGGCTGAAGCCAAAAAATAATAAACCCTTAAGCGTATGAATTTGGCAATTATCACTCCTGACGAAAAGGTATATGAAGGTACTATCAAAGGCGTTCAAGTACCTGGTGTAACGGGTTCGTTTGAGGTTTTAGAAAATCATGCTCCGCTTGTAAGTGCTTTAGAAACAGGCATTTTGCGCGTTACCGACCAGAAAGGGCAACACTTTTTTGAAATCGATAGTGGCGTAATCGAAGTGCTAAATAACAGTGTGGTGATTTTGGCAGAAACCATAAAGCGGAAATAAGTACAAAAATAAACGCCCAATAAGTTTTGATACTTGTTGGGCGTTTTTGTGTATTGAAATTTCATTATTTTTTTGTAAATACTAAAGTTTATGAACAAGTCTGTAGCATAGACTTTTTCTGTGCCAATAAGCTGATTTTCAATATTTTAGAAACACCCTAAAGGGCGTTTTACAAATTGTTCATAAACTCTACTAATCATTCTTGTCATTTTTTGATTTGAAAAACCTACTATTTTTATGCTAAGAACTCATAATTGCGGCGAACTTCGCCTTTCGGATATTGGAAAAACGGTTATACTTTGTGGTTGGGTACAACGCAGTCGGGACAAGGGAAGTTTGCTTTGGGTAGATTTGCGCGACCGTTACGGCATTAGTCAAATTTTTTTGGAAGAAGATACAGCAAAAGCCGAAACTTTAAAAATTGCCCGCAGTCTGGGACGTGAATTTGTGGTGAAAGTTACAGGAACGGTGATCGAAAGAGTATCAAAGAATCCCAAAATTCCAACAGGAGATATCGAAATCAAAGCTGACCAAATCGAAGTGCTTAATTCCGCCAAGATTCCGCCTTTTTTGATCGAAGACGAAACAGATGGTGGGGACGATTTGCGTATGAAATACCGTTATTTGGATTTGCGCCGCAATCCTGTCCGCCAAAACCTCGAACTTCGCCACCGTATGTCGAAAGCCGTTCGAGATTATATGGACGGCGAGGGATTTTTGGAAGTCGAAACCCCTGTTTTGATTAAATCTACGCCTGAAGGAGCAAGGGATTTTGTAGTGCCAAGCCGCCTGAACGAAGGACAATTTTATGCTCTACCCCAATCACCTCAAACTTTCAAACAATTATTAATGGTTTCTGGTTTTGACCGTTATTTCCAAATTGTTAAATGTTTCAGAGACGAAGATTTGCGAGCTGACCGCCAACCCGAATTTACCCAAATCGATTGCGAAATGTCCTTCGTTACCCAAGAAGACATTTTGCAAACTTTCGAAGGTTTGGTAAAATACTTATTCAAAAAGCTAAAAAATATTGATTTTGAGGCATTTCCAAGAATGCAATACGCAGATGCCATGCGGCTGTACGGTTCGGACAAACCCGATATTCGTTTCGGAATGCAATTTACGGAACTCAATGATTTGGCACAAGGCAAGGGGTTCAAAGTATTTGACGATGCCGAGTTGGTGGTGGGGATTTGTGCGGAAGGCTGTGCCAATTACACTCGAAAACAACTTGATGAATTGACTGAATTTGTCAAAAAACCGCAAATTGGGGCAAAAGGTTTGGTTTATGTCAAACTCGAAGAAAGCGGAATCAAATCTTCTGTCGATAAATTTTATACGCCCGAACTCTTGCAAGAATGGGCAACAAAAATGAATGCCAAAACAGGCGATCTTTTGCTCATTCTGTCGGGTGAAGCCGAAAAAACACGAAAAGCCTTGAACGAATTGCGTTTGGAAATGGGAACACGATTGGGTTTGCGGGACAAAAACGTATTCAAACCTTTGTGGGTATTGGATTTTCCGCTTTTGGAATGGAACGAAGACGAAAAACGCTGGTTTGCGATGCACCACCCTTTCACCTCGCCCAAACCTGAAGATATTGCCCTGCTCGATACGAACCCTGCGGCGGTGCGTGCCAATGCTTACGATATGGTCATTAATGGCGTAGAAGTTGGCGGCGGTTCGATCCGTATTCATGACCGCAGTACGCAAGCCTTGATGTTCAAGCACTTAGGATTTTCGGACGAAGAAGCGAAAGCCCAATTTGGATTTTTATTAGAGGCTTTCGAATACGGAGCGCCTCCACATGGCGGGATCGCTTTTGGTTTTGATCGCCTATGTTCGCTGTTCGGCGGGGCAGATTCGATCAGGGATTTTATTGCTTTCCCAAAAAACAATGCAGGTCGAGATGTCATGATCGACTCGCCTTCGGCAATCGAGGAAAAACAGTTGAAAGAGTTGCATATTGCTTTGAGATAAAAATAAAAACCCTGCAAATTTTTTAAATTTACAGGGTTTTTATTTTTTGTTTATTTACAGTTCCACTATCTCCTCATTTTCTTTTTTCTGATCCCATTCGTATAAAACATCAGGGCAAATATCCAACACGCCCATGCGAACTTCGTGGTCGAGGTCTTCATAAGGGACAAGATTTTCCCAATACAAGGTTCGCCCATCACATTGTACTTTTCCAAATATTTCAGGATCGAGCAGGATCAAAAAAACGCTATTTTTTTCTTGTTTTCGCAAGAAAGGCTCAAAATCAATCCATTTCTCTTCGCCTGTATTCCACAAACAAAGGATTCTGAACTGATCTTTTTCTATAATTTTTTTGATGCGAGGTAGCATTATTCTAATGGTTTTATTTTTTTGAAAGACTTTTTGGCAAAAGTATAAAAAATTTGTCTTTTATCATTACTTTTGAACAAAATAACGCCTATGTAAATCCTACAAAATTATATTTCTACACTTGAAAACTTGTGCCAAGAGCATCAGGTAGCTAATTTGTGGTTATTTGGTTCGTATGCCAAAAATACGTTTCATGAGAAAAGCGATTTGGATTTTTTAGTACATTTTGAGAAAATAGAATTGTTAGATTATTTTGATAATTTTATAGATTTTAAAGAAATATTGGAAGATTTATTTCATAAAAATTAGATTTATTGGAGTTACAAGCCCTTAAAATTCCTTCTTGAAAGAAAGTATTGATGCTTCGAAAATTTGGGTGCTTGGAACAGGAAATCGGGAAATGCTTTTTGATCGCCTATGTTCGCTAAAAAACAGTTGAAAGAATTGCACATTGCCTTGAGATAAAACACAAAACCGCAAAATGTCAAAATTTTGCCGTTTTTATTTACGAAATAAGTCTAACAAAAAAGACAGGTTTTCTTAAGAAAACCTGTCTTTTTAATTTTTACAGAAAAGTGTTTATTTAGCCACTTTTTTCTGGACATCCAAAGCCCCAAGATAAGCACTCATGAGGGTTCGGGAAACCATTTTATGAAACATAAGTAGATTCGTATATTCTGCCAACTGTGCTTTATAGGTTTTGTTATAGACCAAATACAGGACAAGCAGGGAAGGCAAGCCAAATTGGATCAAAACCAAAATAGGAGCAAAAAACAAAAAACCTACCGCAGTAAGCGGCAATGCACCAATCAAAAATAAATACCGAACCATACGTCCGTCATATTCAAAAACAGGTTCAGCCATCTGAATTTGATCATCTTTAATCGCCACTACCGCCTCCATACTCTTATCAGGGCTTAAAACAATAATTTTATCCCCCTTCTCAATGCAGTGGAACATGGGCAAATGCGTACGCAACGTATTGATCACCATACCACTTAGAACTTTCCCCTGTACTTTAATTTTCATTTCCATGTTTTTGAGATGAATTGGTTACACTACAAAAGTAATGTAGGACAACGTATGGTATTTACGGTGTAATTTCGAAACGGTTATTTTTTTTCAATTTTTTTTTAAAACTTTTTTCACAAATCGTGTTACCTTTTCCAAAAGCCAAAGTATTCATTTCGTACAAGCCAATAATTAAGCATGACAGACGAACAACTTATGGAATGTGTAGCAAAGGGCGATCTCGACAAGGCGTCAACCCTCTTCGAACGGTACAGCCCTACCCTCCACAATTTTTTTACCAAACTTACTTACGACCGTAGCGCAAGTGAAGACCTTACGCAAAATTTGTTTGTGCGTTTGTTGAAATATAGGCATACGTACCGAATTGGGGCTAATTTCCGTTCGTGGATTTTTCAAATGGCTCGAAATATTTTTTATGATCAAGCCCAAGAAAAACGAAAAATGCCTACGGACGAAATAAAAGAGTATGATCAAAATATAGTTTTTGAACAGCAAAATTGGGAACAAAAAGAAGAATTAGAATTATTGGACAAGGCATTAGCCAAGTTACCAACCGATCAAAGGGAAATCCTGTGGCTCAACCGCTACGAAAATATGACTTACAGCGAAATAGCTAAAATTACCGACTCGACCGAAAGTGCCATAAAAATGAAAGCCCACAGGGCTTTGAAAAATTTGAAAGAAATTTATTTTAAACTCATGTAGCGTAGGCTCGTAGCCTGCGATTATTAAAAATAAAATTCACCACACGCTAAAGCGTATGTTAAGCACTAAGACAAAGAAAATTGTAGCATAGGCTTTAGCCTGTGTTGGAATCTAACTTGTTGAAAATCAAATACTTCACGGGCTAAAGCCTATGTTACAAAATATATAAATACTTTTATTCAGGCGCTTACAAAAAAACAAATGAAAACCTGCACCGAAATACAAGATTTGTTGATTGATTTTTTGGAAAAAAATCTCGACACCGACACGCACGCCGAAGTCCAAAAACATTTGGAAAAATGCGAAGCCTGCCAAACGGAATTAGCTGAATTACAGGACTTTACAAACCTAATTCCACAAATGCCGATCATTACTGTTCCGCAAAACGTGAAAAATACTTTTTACCAAACATTGGAACAAGAAAAGGCAAGTTTGATTGGCAAACCTTTGATTTTGAGGACAGTACGCTGGTACGAAACCGTCTGGACGAAAGCAGCGGCGGCAGTCCTTATTTTGGCTTTGGGATTTGTTTTGGGGCATTTTTCGCAAAAAAATGCGGCAGGCGAAAACCAACCTGAAATAGCTGATTTGCAAAAAGAGGTCAAAGAAATGAAGCAATTAGTGATGTTGCAAATGTTCAAAAAGGAATCGGCAAGCGAACGTTTGCAAGCCGTAAGCCATACTTACGAAGTCGAAAAGCCTGATAAACAGTTACTTACGGCTTTGATCGAAACCTTGCACTACGACCGAAACGTAAATGTTCGGCTTGCCGCCGCCAATGCCCTGTCGAGGTTTGGGAACGAACCCGAAGTGCGGGAAGCCCTGATGATGGCTTTGCGAAAACAAACCGAACCGAACATACAAATTGCCCTGATCGAGCTGTTGGTCAGCCTGAAGGAAACCAAAGCCTTGCCCGAACTCCAGCAAATTATGCAAGGCAAAAACCAACCCGAAATTGTGCGTTTCAAAGCGGCAGAAGGCGTGAAAGTATTGCTGTAGTTTAGGTTTCAACCGAAAATCATTTTATTTTATTTCGGCTTCAGCCGAAATTCCAAATTTTTTCTAAACTTTAAATTTTTCTACATTATGAACACTTATCAATTGATTGTCATTTTATCGTTTCTAACGATTTGGTTTTCAGATAGTTATGCCCAAGACTATAAGGTAAAAATGGGCGGAAACTCCAAAGAGTGGAAGGTCGTGGTGCAGCTCGACAAAAGCGGATTGCAGATCGAGGGGTACGGCGGGGACGAAATAATAATACAAGGCGAAGCCAATACAATTCCTGATCGCGCCAAAGGCTTAAAACCCATTTACAACACCGCAGTCGACAATACAGGCATGGGTTTGGAAATAAAAACCGAAGGTAGCACTACCACAATCCGCAAAGCAAGCGGAAAAGCAGATACAGATTATCGGCTTAAAATTCCTAAAAACGCCACTTTAATAGTCGAAGAACTAAATTTCTGGGGCAGTGGTAATTTTAAGGTAACGAATATGGAAAGCGACATCGAGATCACAAGCAAAACCTCCAATATCGAGATTGGTAATGTAAGCGGATCACTTGTAGCACATACAACAAGCGGAAATATTGAGGTTCGTTTTACGCAATTTAGTTCCTCTAAACCTTCCTCTATTTCGTCGGTTGCGGGTGAAGTCGATGTAGCTCTGCCCTCGAACGCAAAAGCCAATTTGCGATTAAAAACCATAACAGGTGAAATATTTACGGACTTCGAGATGGATACGCCCAAAGAAAAAGGTTTGGAAAAAGTAGGCGGTGGGAAAACCAGTTCTACGATCAATGGTGGAGGAACGGAACTACACCTCGAATCGATCAGCGGAAATATGTATTTGAGGAAAAAGTAAAAAATTGTATTGGCAAATTTATTCGCCATTTTAAACCTAATCAGGCAGCGAGTAAATTCGCTAATAAAAACAAAAATCTCCCCTTTTTTATGAACAAAATATTTTTCATTGGGCTATTTTTAGCTCAAACAGGGCTTCTTTTTGCCCAAAAAACGTATTCTTTGCCTTCTTCTAAAGAGGTTCGTATGAACTTGAGATTTGCCGACCAGATCAAGATCAAAACTTGGGACAAAAATGAAATCAGTATCAAAGTCAGGGTTTCGATCAATGGTGGGCAACTCGATGAAGCATTCCAATTCGAGGCAAAAATAGGTGAAATCCTCGAAATCAAAAGCGGGCTTGATGAAAAAATGCTTCAAAATGCAGAACCTACGGACTGTGCAGGTGGGCAACAGTCTTTTGGGAATAATTCAGGAAAGGGCAAAAGGACAGGCGTTTGTATGCAAATTGATTTTGAAATATCTGTCCCTGCTACTGCCAAAATCGAACTCGAAACGATCAACGGCAATATCGAAATTCGGGATTTTTATAATCCAATTTACGCCAAAACCATTAGTGGTTTTGTAGATGTGGATTGGGAAGCAAGCAAAGGGGCAGATTTGGAACTAAAAACCATTACAGGTGAGTTATATTCAGATTTGGAAATCGATTTTTTGAACAAAAAAGACAAAGGATCGCCCGTAGGTTATGAACTGAAAGGGAAATACCAAAATGGTGGAGTTAGTGTGCATTTAGAATCGATTAGTGGTGATGTGTATTTGAGGAAAAAATAGTTTTTTAGAAAAACCTGCAAGGTCTTTAAGACCTTGCAGGTTTTATTTCCCTAAAAGTCCCGCAAAGCCTGATAAACCAGATGGGTAGGCAAACC
>JAAFHK010000289.1 GCA_013297565.1 Cytophagales bacterium | reverse complement strand
TGGGACATCAGCAACCAAGCAAACCTACCCGAAAACTACAGAGAAGTTGTCCTCGAAGACAAAATAAAAATAGAGGGCAAAACCAAATCGCCCGATTACTGCTTTGCTTTGGCTGGAAACCGCAAATTTTTCCTCGAAGCCAAAAAACCAAGCGTGGCTATCAAGGACGATATGCTGCCCGCCTACCAAGTCCGCCGCTACGGTTGGAGTGCCAAACTGCCCGTTTCGGTCATTACCGATTTCGAGGAATTTGCGATCTACGACTGCACCACCAAACCCGAACCGACCGACAAAGCCTCCATAAACCGCCTCAAATATTTGAAATTTACGGAATACGGACAAGAATGGGATTGGATTTGGGACACTTTTTCGAAAGAACAAGTCCAAAAAGGAAGCCTCGAAGCCTACGCCCAAATAGAAAAAAAGGGAAACAGTAGTGTAGATGCCGAATTTTTGCGCTCGCTTGACTCTTGGCGCGAAACGTTGGCAAGGGACATGATCCGCCAAAACCCGCAAATTACGGAAGATGAGCTAAATTTTGCCTTGCAAAAAAACCTTGACCGCATTATTTTCCTGCGCATTTGCGAAGACCGCGCCATCGAACCCTACGGACGATTACAGCAAAGTTTGAAAGGCGATTTTTACCCAAATCTGTTCCTGTATTTTGCCGAAGCCGACCAAAAATACAATTCAGGGCTTTTCGATTTCCGAAAAGATCAGGTAAGCCGAAACCTCAAACTTTCCAATGATGCTATTGAAAGTGTTATTTCCGAATTGTATTACCCTAAGAGTCCTTATGAATTTTCCGTTATTCCTGTCGAGATGCTCGGCAATGCGTATGAGCAATTTTTGGGAAAAACGATCAAACTCAAAACTCAAGACTTGTCCGAGGGACTCGGACAAGGGCATAGGGCGGAAATAGAGATCGAAGAAAAACCCGAAGTTCGCAAGGCAGGCGGAGTGTATTACACGCCGCAGTACATTGTGGATTACATAGTGCGGAACACGATTGGGAAGAAAATAGAGGAATTGGAAAAAGCAATCCCCCCTACCCCCCTTTTAAAAGGGGGGCAAGGGGGGATTCTTGAGGAAATCTCCCGACTCAAAATTTGCGATCCTGCTTGCGGATCGGGTTCGTTTTTGTTAGGGGCGTACCAATTCCTGCTCGATTGGCATTTGGATTTTTACAGGAAGAACCCCAGTCCAGCCCTCCCCAAAAGGGAGGGAGTTAAGAACCCTTCCCCTTTGGGGAAGGGCAGGGTTGGGGTTTCTTCCCCTCTCACGCCCGATGGCACACTCACCAGCCAAGAAAAACGCAGAATCCTACTCAACAACATTTACGGCGTGGATATAGACAGTAATGCTGTGGAAGTTACCAAACTTTCCTTGCTGCTGAAGGCAATGGAAGGCGAAACGAACGCCTCGATTAAAGAGAGTTTGCAGATATTTCACGAAAGGGTTTTGCCGACACTTGACAATAACATAAAAGACGGAAATTCGCTGATCGATTTGGATTTTTATGAGAATCAGATCGATTTTGAGCCTGCGGTCGAAAAGAAAATCAAGCCTTTTAATTGGGAACAGCAGTTTCCTGAAGTGTTTGGGAAAGAAAAAGGCTTTGATATTATTTTGGGAAATCCGCCTTATGTTCGTGCCGATCTGATGCTTTCGGAACAGAAAAAATATTTGTCCCAAACCTACCAAACTTTCGAAGGATCGGCAGATTTGTATGTTTATTTTATCGAAAAATCGTTGAAATTATTAAAAAAAGAAGGTTTGTATGGAATTATTGTTGCCAATAAATGGCTGAAAGCCAAATATGCTCTCAAATTGCGGGAACTTTTGCGTCAAAGGCAATTAGTTGAAATTGTCGATTTTGGGGATTTGCCTGTTTTTGGCAAGGTGGCGGCATATCCTTGTATTTTATTGGTAAAAAATAGTGCTGTTTCGATGTTTGCTCAAACGCAAAATATTCCTCAAAAAATACAAGATTTATTGACCGATTTTGATCAGCATAAAGAGGAAACCGATTTGCCAAAAGGCGTGAAAGAAAGTATCCATTTAGACCGATCTAAATCGTTGCAAGAACTTGAAAATCAGGTTTTTACTTTGCAAAAATACAAAAAAGCCTTAAACGGTTTGTATGCCAATATTCAAGAAATAGCCGATGAAATCGATATTTTACGGAAAAATTTGGTAGAAAAAATACAATTTCGGGCAACTTTGGTGCAGGAATTAAAAAACTTGAACTTGCCAAATTATGTCGAAACAAACGGTTTTGCAGTCAATCAAGAAGTTTTAAAAAGCGAAGGTTGGAATTTGCAAAACAATCAAAGTCAAGAAATTTTAGCAAAAATCACACAAAAAGGGATTCCTTTGGGTTTGTATATCAATGACTTAGCTTTTCGAGGCTTGATCACGGGCTTGAACGAGGCGTTTATTGTAGATAATGAAACGAAAGAAAAATTGGTACAAAAAGATGTTCGTAGTTTGGAACTCTTAAAACCTTTTTTGGCGGGAAAAGATTTGCATAAATACGAGGATTTGCAAGTGCAACGTTGGCTAATTTTGATGCCAAGCGGCTGGACAAGGCGACAGATCGGTAATCATGAAAATCCTTTTGCTTGGTTATCCGAAAATTATTCTGCGATTGCGGAATATTTGTTGCCTTTTGCGGAAAAAGCCCAAAAACGCTACGATAAAGGCGAATTTTGGTGGGAACTGCGAAGATGTGCTTATTACGAAATGTTCGAACAGCCAAAAATTATGTATCAGGTCATGCAAGTCAAAAATGCTTTTACCTTTGATACAACTGGGTTTTATTGCAATAATGCGGTTTGGTTTATCCCAAAAAATGACAAATACCTTTTAGGTTTGCTCAATTCCAAACTCGGTTGGTTTTTGATTTCGAATTATTGTACGCAAATCCAAAATGGGTATCAACTCATTTGGGAATATTTATCAAAAATTCCCATCAAAACCATCGATTTCCAAAACAAAACCGAAAAAGATTTACATGATCGGATTGTGAAGAATGTGGAAACTATTTTGGGTTTGCATACGGCGGCTAAAGCCGCCGCTACAGAACAGCGTATCCAATACCTTGAAAATCAGATAGATACGTGGGTAATGGATTTGTACGGCTTGACGGCAGAGGAAAGGGAATTATTGTAACATAGGCTTTAGCCTGTGGGTGGTTTTGGCACAGGCTAAAGCCGCCGCTACAGAACAGCCTTGCTGCGGTTTGTGTTTTTTTGGCACAGGCTAAAGCCGCCGCTACAGAACAGCGTATCCAATACCTTGAAAACCAGACAGATACGTGGGTAATGGATTTGTACGGCTTGACGGCGGAGGAAAGGGAATTATTGTAACATAGGCTTTAGCCTGTGGGTGGTTTTGGCACAGGCTAAAGCCTATGTTACAAAACAGCATTACTACAGAATTAAAATTTTAAAACCCTATGGTACATCAGCGAAATTTGCCACATATTTATGTCGAAAGGGCAATTTTTTTCATCACTTTTCGCCTTAAAAACTCAATTCCTTTGGAAGTGTTGGAAAAAATGAAAGCGGAAAAAGAAATGAAAATGCTCGAAATCATGCAAAACAAAAACTTATCCGAAAGCCAAAAAAAAGAGGCGTTGTATGTAGAGGAAAAGCGTTTTTTTGGTAAATACGATCAGGCTTTGCATAAATACGCCCATGCAGACGACTTTTTACGAAAAACGGAAATTGCCCAAATCGTAGCGGATAAAATGCACGAATACGATAAGGAACGTTATGATTTGATTGCGTATTGCATTATGTCGAATCATGTGCATTTGCTTTTTAATACGGACGGTTACGAAAAATATGTTGTATCCGACACTATGCAGTTGATCAAAGGCGGTTCAGGTTTTTTGTGTAATCGGGTTTTAGGGCGTGAGGGGGCTTTTTGGCAACAAGAAAGTTATGATCATTATGTTCGTAATCAAAAAGAACTTACCAATATCGAGTATTATGTGGTTGAAAATCCTGTAAAAGCAAGTTTAGTAAATGATTGGCAAGATTGGAAATTTACGTATTGGCACGCAAAGTCGTAGCATAGGCTTTAGCCTGTGGTTAAAAAAGGCAAGCACAGGCTGAAGCCTATGCTACAAATTTTGCTTGCCTTTTGTTTCATAATTATTTATTTTTACAAAAAAATATTTATCTATGAACAGTTTGATAGCACAAAAAAAGCAAGATTTGTTACAAAATTGGACGAAATACTGTCGGATTTTAGCAAAAGAATGTACCGATCAGGAACTTGTCCGCAAATTGGATTTGACTCGTTTGCAAATACGGACTGCTTTTGAGCAAAAAATGCCTATTTTGGAGGTTTTGCACTTGTACGAAACCTTAATAATTGAGGCTCGAATCCTGAAAATGGAGCTAGCTAATTTCGCCAAACGCCATCGGAAACGCCGCCCTTCTTTTGATGATTGGATAATGGATTTGTACGGCTTGACGGCTGAGGAAAGGGAATTATTGAATCCGTAGCACGAATAAAACGTTGGCAATGGTCGAAGACCTTGCCAATCGTTAAAATTATCCTTAAAACTATCGGAGGAAGGATCAATAGCCGTAGTCTTCAGACTACGGAAATTTGTAGAAAACCCATATTTTTCTTTATTTTTGTTTTTTAACAAACCCAAAAACATAAGCCCGATGGAAAATTTGGAAAAGATTATTGAATGGCTAAAAACGCAAAAAGCACCTTTTGAGGATAAAAAACTCAATAGAGAGAATTGGAAAAGTGAGTTTGGGCAAAATAGGGAAGTTAATACGCCAATAGGTGTGGTGAAAATGGGCAAGGATCAGTTTTACAAACTTATCAAAAAACACCGACAAAAATATTTTGGGCTTATCAAACCGACTTTAGAAAATCCCTTGCTCATCTTGACAAGTCCCGAAAATTCCTTGTCTTTTATTAAAACATTTGCCCATTTTAAATACGAAGATCGTCTTTTATATTTTCTTTCCGTAGCTGTAAGCATTGATAATCAGGAAATTATCATTGCGAATTATCCGCCTACGCCCAAAGATATTGCCGATTTGTTAGAGAAAGGAATATTGCGGTATGCAAGTGATGAGGAAATAAAGGTTTTTTTTGAAAAATAAGAGTTTTACCATCACTTGCCCAAAGACAATGTTCATAACTTATCATGCCGACTCATGTAAAGTAGCGATAAAACTCTTAAAATGTCGGATAGTGCAAAGGTAGCGTTTTTTCAGAAAAAACAACCTTTTCTAAAGAAAAATTTTGCTTGCCTTTTGTTTCTATAACTTACGCAATTAAAGTCTGACCGTAGGTCTGACGCACGAAAAAGCAGTATTTAAACGTCAGACCTACGGCAAGGTCTAAAGACCATTGCCGAAGTTTTGAAAAATAATACGGACTGCTTTTGAGCAAAAAATGCCTATTTTGGAGGTTTTGCACTTGTACGAAACCTTAGTGATCGAGGCTCGAATCCTGAAAATGGAAGTAGCCAACCTTGCCAAACGCCATCGGAAACGCCGCCCTTCTTTTGATGATTGGATAATGGATTTGTACGGCTTGACGGCTGAGGAAAGGGAATTATTGAATCCGTAGCACGAATAAAACGTTGGCAATGGTCGAAGA
>JAAFHK010000288.1 GCA_013297565.1 Cytophagales bacterium | reverse complement strand
AGTAACAATTGGGGCTTGCATGACGCTTTTTCGTGGGTGTTTCGAAAAGAAAAAATCACATTCACCCGCCAAATCCAAACTGCTATTTACAGTCAAATCCTCACCTGAATAAAGCGTAATTTGGGTTTCGAAAGCCAAAGCCACTTCCAATAAAACAGGCGAAACTACCCTTTCCGATTTGGTTTTTTCATTGGTCATTGGTGTTCGTTTGGCAATCGATAAGGTCTGTACCAACCAATCCGAAGGCGCTATTGGTTCGATAATAGGAAATAAGCCAAGATCGACTTCTTCTAATCCTAATTTGTTTAGGACTTGTTTCAAAGTTTTGTAATTACTGTAACCCATATTTTTTGATTTATTGGCAAAAATAAGTAATTTTTTGGAAATATCTTTTTATACTCAATCAAAATTGCTTTTGTAAGGCGAACATTCCTGTTCGCCACAGAAACGAACAAGAACTTCGTTTTACGACCAGAACCAATTTAGTTTCAGTATAGTAATTCCGCAAAAATACGAACGAAATATACATTTTATAAAGATTATCCTTAGTTTTGCCATGCTACCAATATTTCAATAGAAATGCCTTTTCTGTAACGTAGGCTTTAGTCTGCGATTTGAACAGGCTAAAGCCTATTCTACATCAAATAATAACCCATGCAAACTGCGCAATTTTGGCAATTAGCGATCAAACAATTCGAGAATCACCTGCGGCTCGAACGGAGTTTGGCAGAAAATTCCGTAGCGGCGTATTTGCGCGATATCGAAAAATTGGAACAATTTGTCCAAATTCATCAATTACCGCTTTCGCCTACCGAAATCAAAGCCGAACATTTGCGATTTTTTATTCGATACTTGGGTGGTTTCGAGGTGGCTGAAAGTTCGCAAGTACGGATTATTTCAGGAATTAAGGCGTTTTTTAGGTTTTTGGAAGCCGAACGCTACATCAAAGAAAGCCCTGCGGTACTTATTTCCGTACCGAATGCCAAACGCAAATTGCCCAAAGTCTTAGACGTTTTTGAGATCGAGCAAATCCTCAAAATTATCGATCTTTCGACAGCCGAAGGAGTCCGCAATCGGGCAATGTTGGAGGTTTTGTACGGTTCAGGTTTGCGGGTTTCGGAACTGGTAGATTTGCAATTAAGCCAAATTTATCATGAAGCGGGCTTTTTGAAAATTTTGGGAAAAGGCGGCAAAGAAAGGCTTGTTCCGATTGGGCATGATGCTCTGAAATTCACCCAAATTTACTTGCAAACGGTCAGAAATCACCTGCAAGTGCAGAAAGGCAGTGAAAAAGTTGTTTTTTTGAACAGACGAGGCGGAAAACTGAGCCGAGTGATGGTTTTTTTGATAGTCAAAGATTTGGCAGAACAGGCAGGCATATCGAAAACGGTCAGTCCGCACGTTTTTCGCCATTCTTTTGCTACGCACCTGATCGAAGGTGGGGCGGATTTGCGGGCGGTGCAAGATATGCTCGGACACGAATCGATCACGACCACCGAAATTTATACGCACCTCGATGTAGAATATTTGAGGCAGGTAATTACTGATTTTCACCCCCGATCACAAATCAATAAATAATTTGTCCATGAAAAACCTATACTTTTTATTTTTTTTAACTATTTCGTTTTCCTGTAGTAGTGTGCATAAAGCCAAATATGGACTTGAAAACGACTATTATATTTACAAAGAAGCCTCAAAAGAGAAAGAAAAGGTCTATCTCAAACATGATGCAGACCACATCGAAATTTTCCACTTGGATTCGAAAGATAGCGAACGGATAGAACCTGAAGCAGTCCAAACTATGCCCAAAATCCGATTGGCACGCCCTTCGTTTGACTTGGATTTGACGACCACTTTTCTCAAAATGCGTCCCGAACACCCCGAACTGCCAACCAGTTTTCAGAGTAATCTGAATGCGAATCTGTACGTGGGTTATCGAAAAGACACCTATTATGTCAAATTTGAAAAAGAGCCTTTTGGAGATTTTAAGCGAAAAATATCTCATTTTGGCTTTAGTTTGGGGGCTTTTAGTGGGATTAGCGGAGCGCCTATCGCCCCATGGGTAACCAATTTCCAAATTTTATCCGAATACGACGGGCTTGTTTGGTCAAAAGGTACTTCGGCTATTTTTGCCTTTAATTCGGTTACTTTGGGCTTGAGTTTGGGTTTTGATAATCTTTTGAACGAACATAAAAAGTATTGGATTTTTGAAAATAAACCTTGGATAGGTTTGGTGATTGGTTTGAATGTTAATTAGGTTCAGAAAAATAAAAATTGCTTTTGTACAGCGAACATTCTTGTTCGCCGCATAAACGAACAAGAATGTTCGCTGTACCTGAAAAAAATTGATTTTGAATATAAAAAAAATAAAAATTATGCAAAAAAATATTGTTTATTTCTTTTTTTTAGGTTTGTTATTTTATTTTTTATTGGCTTGCCAACCAGGTTCGCAGGAAGAAAAAAATACACAAACAAACCTTTCAGGACGAAAGGTTTTGATTCCAAAACACGCCAAACTTTTCAAAATAGATTACTTTGAGGATTACAAAATCCTCACTTTGCTCAAACCCATGCTCGATTCGAGAGATAGTTCGCAATTTGTTCTTTTGAAAAGAGGAAAAGCGATTCCGCCCAATTTTTCGCCCGACCAGGTGATCGAAATTCCTCTCCAAAATTTAACAGTTCTTTCCACTACGCACATTGCCCTTGCGGATATGCTTGGCGAAATGCAAAGTGTTACGGGTGTGGCTGATGCCGAATATGTAACGACTCCTTCGGCACTGGAACGGATCGGGGCGGAAAAAATCAAAAATGTTTCGACAGGAAATTCGCTTAATAATGAACTGGTGGTAAGTCTGAAGCCCGATATGGTTATGGCGAGTGGCTTGAGCAGTATGGCGGGTTTGCGAAATTATCAAACCCTTTTAGATGCGAAAGTGAAAGTGGTTTTTAATTCGGAATGGATGGAGGAAACGCCTCTGGGAAGGGCGGAATGGATCAAATTTATGGCGGCTTTTTATGATAAAGAGGTGCAAGCGGACAGTATTTTTGGGGAAATAGAACGAAAATACACGGAAATTAGCCAAATAGCCCAGCAAATTCGACCTCGCCCTACGGTTCTGCTCAATATGCCCTACAAAAGCGTTTGGTATGTGCCTGGCGGAAACAGTTATGTGGCGAAACTATTGAGTGATGCGGGCTTTGAATATTTTTGGAAAACGGACACTTCAACCGTGAGTTTGCCGCTGGCGTTTGAGGCGGTCGTGCCTGTGGCTTTGCAAGCCCAGTATTGGCTGATGCCTGGAACTGTGGAAAGCAAGAAAGAACTTTTGGAAAAAGACAACCGTTTTGGCGAGTTTCAATCCTTTCGTAAAGGCTTGGTTTTCAACAATAATCGCAAAGTAAATGAACAAGGAGGCAATGATTATTGGGCTTCGGCTTCGCTGAATCCGCATTTGGTTTTGGCAGATATGGTCAAAATTATTCGCCCCGATCTTCTTCCCAAACACGAGTTTGTGTATTTCAAGAAATTGGAATAAGTAAATGTAAAACGCCCTTTAGGGTGTTTCAACCGTAAATGACTTTGTTTTTTACCTAAATGTATGAAAAAACCTTATTTTTTGATTCGATATCGCCAAGACGTTACAGGCATTAGCGAAGTTACTGTCATTGGGGAGGCTTTTGAAAGCATACAAGATGCCCAAGATTATCTAAACGCCCAGCCTATAAGAGTCGAAAATCCCTATTTCATACACATAGCGAAGGAGTATGAAGACGGCAATTTATATTTCTTAGGTGATGAGCAAATTGTGTATGTATGACTCCAATTTTTTTATGTTTTCTGTGTTTGTAAGTGGTTTTTGGAAATTGGAATTTTTTTTGCAATAACGTAATTAATTTGCTATATTAGCAACTGAATAAAAATAAAATCCTTATAAGTATGGCACTGGGCAATAATTTGAAACGGGACAAACTGATTCCAGACGGCAATGATCCTTCCTTCCAGCTAAAAGGGGCTTTGCCTGCGGGCTTGGACGTGATGGTGGTCATGGCGGAACTGGATAAATCGGGTAATATTTTGAACGGAAACCATAAATTGGCTTCTGTTAGTCAATTTTCTTTGACCGAACTGCAAGGAAAGCCTTTGGATTTATTGGCAGATCAGGAGCAAGCGGCAAAAATTTGGGAAAAACTACAAGCAGGGCAATCGCACCAACAGCATTGGCATTCTACGAATAAAAATGGGCAAAAATATCTCATTGATTGGCATATTTCGCCTTATTCGGACGGAGCAGAAGTGGCGTACATGGCGGTAGGGATTGACTTAACGGCTTATCAAAATACGAATCCTGTAGGACAAAATATAGTAGAACAAATATACGAACATACAGATACAGCTACATTTTGTAAAGGGCTTGATGGCAAATATTTGTATGTAAATAAGGCATACGAAAAGGCAAGTAATTTGACAGAAAAAGAAATCATAGGCAAAACGGATTTTGATTTTCTTCCAAAAAATTTAGCTCAAGCATCTTGGGAAAGCGATCAAAAGATTATCCAAAGCCGCCAAACGCTACACCGTGAAGAACCTGTTGTTTTGGCTGATGGTGTGGAAAGGGTTTTTAGAACCAGTAATTTTCCAATTTATGATGAAAAAGGAGAGTTGATAGGTGTGGGTGGTTTGGCAAAAGAAGTTACGAACGAAAAGGCACTTTTCAAACAAATGCAATCTTTGCAAAAAGATTTGCAAGCAAGGATCGAAATATTGGATCATATTGCTATAGTTTCGGAAACGGATATTCATGGTACGATCACGCACGCCAACGATCTTTTTTGTGAAATTGCCCAATATTCACGTGAAGAACTGCTTGGAAAACCGCACAACCTAATCCGACACCCTGATACGTCCGCAGAAGTATTCAAAGAAATGTGGGAAAAACTCAATGCGGACGGAGTATTCAGCGGACAAATCAAAAATCGTAGAAAAGATGGGACTGATTATTGGGTAAATGCGGCAATCGCCCCAATGTTTGACGAAAGGGGAAGAGTTTTTAAATACCTTGGTATTTGTTTTGACATTACCCAGCAGAAACAGCAAGAACTCGAACTCAAAGAATCGCAAAGCGAATTGAAAGCCCGTTTGGAAGTATTGAACCAATCGGCTTTGCTTACCGAAAGTGATTTGTTTGGCAATATTACCTATGCCAATGAGAAATTCTGCGAAATTTCGAAATACAGTTTGGAAGAAATTATTGGCAAACCGCATAATATGCTTCGCCATGCGGACAATCCCAAATCTTTGTTCAAAGAAATGTGGGATTCGATCAAAGCGGGCAAAATGTTTAAGGCACAATACCCGAACCGCGCCAAAGACGGCAGTACGTATTGGGTAGATGCTACGATTGCTCCTGTACTTGGTGAAGACGGCAGACCAGTGAAATACATTGGGATTCGGTTTGATATTACAAGCCAAAAACGCAAAGAAATAGAGTTAAGAGAGGCTCAAAGCGAACTAAAAACTCGTTTGGAAGTATTGAACCAATCGGCTTTGCTTACCGAAAGTGATTTGTTTGGCAATATTACCTATGCCAATGAGAAATTCTGCGAAATTTCGAAATACAGTTTGGAAGAAATTATTGGCAAACCG
>JAAFHK010000287.1 GCA_013297565.1 Cytophagales bacterium | reverse complement strand
CAATTCAAAAAGGCAATTCACGAAGTATTAGATCATTTAGAAAATTACAAAACAGAACTAAATTCTTTGTTAAGTCCCAATTTTCAATCATTCAAAAATGTGAAAGTTGTAAAGGTTTAAAGTATACCATTGTTCAAAAGCAAAACGGCTTCTTCAATCGTTTCTTTGGCACGTTGCAAACGGTATTGCACCAAATCAGTTCTTTCTTGATCGGTCATAGTAATTTCGCCTCTTGTTTTAGGTTTTCATAAAAAGGATTTACTCGGTGTTGATGTTCCCATTGGTATTTGGACATCACAATAGGACTGATAATCAAGCCTTTATCAATTTCAATTTCGTACAAGGCAAACATCACTTGGCGCTTGTGTTGCGGAGTAACGGGATAAGAATCGAGCAGAATTAAGAGATCAATATCAGAATTTTGATTTTGCTCATTTCGAGCATACGATCCATAAAGCCATACTTCGGCTTTGGGTACAAGGATTTTTACGCTACTTTTAATCAAAGCAAACAAAGCATTTTTTTCGATTTCGGTCATGAGTATTCTGTTTTTTTATTTGTACGATCTTATTCATATTGTTGTTTGTAGATCGCCTGAACAACAGCATGGAATTGATACTCAATCAACGAATGAATTTGTAGGGCAAACATTCTTGTTCGCCACAGAAACGAACAAGAATGTTAGTTTTACGACAATACCAATTTAGTTTCAGTAAAATCAAACATCAAAACCCTCTATTTTTTCAAATCATACCGATCTGCGTTCATGACTTTTACCCAAGCCTTCACGAAGTCTTGGACAAATTTTTCGCGGTTGTCGTCTTGGGCATACAGTTCGGCGTAGGCTCGCAAGATCGAGTTCGAACCCAAAACCAAATCTACCCTTGTCGCTGTCCATTTGGTTTCGCCTGTTTTGCGGTCGACTATGTTGTATAGGTTTTCGCCCACAGGTTTCCACGAATAACGCATATCTGTCAAATTTACGAAAAAATCGTTACTCAATACACCCACTTTGTCCGTAAAAACACCATGTTTTGTTCCGTTATGGTTTGTACCTAAAACCCGCATTCCACCAATCAAAGCAGTCATTTCGGGGGCAGTCAAACCCATGAGTTGGGTGCGGTCGAGCAGTAATTCTTCGGGTTGTACGACATAATCTTTTTTCAACCAATTTCGGAATCCGTCATGGATCGGTTCGAGAACAGCAAACGATTCGGCATCAGTCATTTCGGCTGTAGCATCGCCTCGACCTGCACTGAAGGGAACTTTGATTTTTACGCCTGCTTCGTGTGCGGCTTTTTCGACAGCGGCAGTTCCGCCCAACACGATCAAATCGGCAATGCTTACTTTTTTCGCCAAACCTGCCTGAATTTCAGCCAATTTTGCCAATACTTTTTCCAAACGCTGGGGTTCGTTGCCTTCCCAATCTTTTTGTGGGGCAAGACGAATCCGCGCTCCATTCGCACCGCCTCTAAAATCCGATCCTCTGAAAGTACGCGCACTATCCCATGCGGTCGTGATCAGGTCTGTTCGGCTCAATCCGCTATTCAAAATTTTAGCTTTCAAATCCTCAATTTCCGAATCCGAAAGGATATAATTAACCGTAGGAACGGTATCTTGCCAAATCAAATCTTCTTTTGGGGCATCAGCACCCAAATAGCGGTTTTTGGGACCCAAATCTCTGTGCGTCAGTTTGAACCATGCCCTTGCGAAAGTATCATTAAAATAGGCAGGATTTTTATAAAATTTCTCGGAAATTTTGCGAAATTCAGGATCGAGTTTCATCGCCATGTCCGCATCGGTCATGATCGGATTTTGGCGTTTCGAAGGGTTATGAGCATCAATAGGTTTATCTTCTTCCTTAATATTGATCGGCTCCCATTGCCATGCTCCCGCAGGGCTTTTTTTCAATTCCCATTCATATTTAAAAAGTAAATCAAAATAACCGTTGTCCCACTGCGTAGGGTTCGTAGTCCATGCTCCTTCGAGTCCGCTGGTTACGGTGTCGCCTGCCTTGCCTTTTCCGTTTGCGTTTTGCCAACCAAAACCTTGCTGGTGAATTTCTGCACCTTCGGGGCTTTCGCCTACCAATTCCGCATTTCCGTTTCCGTGTGCCTTGCCTACGGTGTGTCCGCCTGCGGTGAGGGCAACGGTTTCTTCGTCATTCATTGCCATGCGGCTGAAAGTCATGCGAAGGTCTTGGGCAGTGCGCAAAGGATCAGGATTGCCATCAACGCCTTGCGGATTGACGTAAATCAAACCCATTTGAACAGCGGCGAGGGGATTTTCGAGGGATTTTCGATCCTCTACGTTTGTATAACGATTTTTGGTTTCGGCAAGCCATTCTTTTTCGTTGCCCCAATAAATATCTTTTTCGGGGTGCCAAATGTCTTCTCTGCCGCCCGCAAAGCCAAAGGTTTTAAAACCCATCGACTCGTATGCCATATTTCCAGCCAAAATAAACAAATCTGCCCACGAGATTTTATTACCGTATTTTTTCTTGATTGGGAACAAAAGTCTGCGTGCCTTGTCAAGATTGCCGTTGTCGGGCCAGCTATTTAGCGGAGCAAACCGTAGGTTTCCTGTGTTACTTCCGCCTCGTCCATCGGCAATTCGGTATGTGCCTGCGGCGTGCCAAGCCATGCGAATCATCAAGCCGCCGTAGTGTCCCCAATCAGCAGGCCACCAATCTTGGCTTTCGGTCATCATTTTTTTGAGGTCGGTTTTCAAGCCTTCCAAATCCAATTTTTTAAATTCTTCGGCATAATTAAAATTTTCGCCGTAAGGATTGGTTTTGGAGTCGTGTTGGTGCAAAATATCCAAATTAAGGGCTTTAGGCCACCAATTCATGACACTTTTATTGGTTTCTGTGTTTGCCCCATGATGTACGGGACATTTTCCTGTTTTCGAGTGATCCATTGTATTGATTTTGAGGTTAAATTTTACTACGAAATAAAAACTTGTTTAAGACTAAGTATGTTTCACAAAAGTAAAAATTTGGTTTTACCAATCAAATTGATTTTTTGATTGAGTATAAGTAAAAAAAACTGTATTTTTGTTTTGCAAACCCACACAAGAAAACCATGAAAACGAAATTACCCAAAAAATCAGCTTTTCTGAAACCTTTGCTTGAGGAATTTACGCAAGAGGTCGTAAAAGTATATCAAGACAAACTTTTAGGCATAATCTTGTTCGGTTCGTATGCACGTGGTGATTTTCGGAAAGATTCGGACGTGGATATTATGCTTTTATTTGATTCGAAAAATTTTCGTGGGGTGCGAGAAAATGAAAAAATGTTGGATTATACTACGGATATTTTGATAGAAAAGGGGGTAGATATTAACCTACTTTCTACAAGTGATCGTTTGTTTGCTATGGCATTTCCTATTTATTGGCACGCAAAAAAAGAAGGGGTATGGCTATGGAAGAGGTAAAAGGCTATGTACGAAAAGCCGAAACTTTCCTCAATACTGCGAAATTAGTTTTGACAAGTGGGGATTTTGATACAGCTACTTCACGCTGTTATTATGCTATGTTTTATATGGCAAGAGCTGTGTTGCTTGTTCAAAAAGTAGATACGGATACACACAGCGGAATACATGGCAAATTCGCCGAATTATTTGTAAAAACAGGCATTTTTGATAGAAAATACAGCAAATATTTGAAATATGCTTTCGAGTTGCGTTCTGTAGGGGACTACGGGGCTTTTTTGGAAATAGACCAAGATGTAGCTGAAGACCTTTTGCGAACGGCAATCCTTTTCAAAGATACTTTGAAAGAATATTTGGAAAAAAATGCTTTTTTAGGCTAAATAAACCTACACCCGAATCCCTATCACCAGCACATCATCGGTTTGTTCGCCCTTAGCTTGCCAAGATTCGAACTTAGTGGCTAAGATTTGTTCTTGTTCGGGCATGGGTTTTTGAGCATTATCAAGAAGTAATTGTTTGAAATTGGCACTCATGAATTTGCGGTTTTGTTCGCCCCCAAACTGATCACGATAGCCATCGGTGGAAAGGTACAAGACTGTATTGGGCGTATAGGTTATCTCGTGTTGGATATATGTTTCGTTTTCCCGATCCCAGTTGCCACCTATGCGCAATTTGTTAGCCTTGATCTCGATAAGTTCCTGATTTTGAACATAATACAAAGCGTTCATAGCCCCTGCATATTCCAATTTTTCTAACTTTTGGAAAGTTTCAAACTTTCCAAAAGTTAGCGTAAGAATCGCTATATCCATGCCATCTTTACTGTCGTTTTCGTGCTGTTGCAAAATACGACTGACCTCTCTACGCAAAAACTGTAAAATTTGGGCGGGTTCGTAGCGTGCATTCTTGATAATTGCCTCGTTGAGAATTTGGTTACCGACCATGCTCATAAATGCCCCTGGCACGCCATGTCCCGTACAGTCAGCTACGGCAAGGACTGAAAGTGTTTTATCGGAGGTTTCGATAGTTTCCAAAAAATAAAAATCTCCTGAAACAATATCACGTGGGCGGAAAAAGATAAAATAATTCTCTGCCCCAAATGCCCTGTCGAAACGGTACGCAAAGGGCAAGATAGCCGTTTGGATACGCTTGGCATAGGTGATGGAGGCAATGATATTGACGTTTTTATGTTCTATTTCTTGTTTTTGTTCATGCACCAAACTCAAGGTCTGTTGTAGTTCCTCGTGCTGTTGTTGGATTTCCTCCCTTTGTTGGTTTATTTCCTCGTTTTGTTCTTGTACTTTTTCTTTCGCTTGTTTTTCTTTTTGTTTGGCTCGATAGATAAAAAATGAAAAAAGTAAGGCGGTTACTAAACCTGCCAATACAAAATAATTGATACGTTTTTGGAATACTTGTTCGGTTTCTAATAATTCTTGATTTTTGTTCAGCAAGGCTATTTCCTTTTCTTTGCGTTCCAATTCTGCCTTTGTTTCGAGGTTGGCAAGGGCTTTACTTTTTTCGGCGTTAAAAAGGCTGTCGTTAATTTTCTTAAAAAGTTCGTGGTATTCGAGGGCTTTTGCATGGTTATTGGTCAGTTTATAAGTCGAATAGAGTGTTTCGCTTAATATACTGACTTCTTTTAAGGCTGAAATTTCTTGAGCTATTAGGATTCCTCTTGTAGCGTATTTGATAGACTGCTGATAATTTTTTAATTTCTTGTGAATGTGCGCCAAAGCATTCAGCGAGTAGGTCAGCCCCCATTTATCCTTTGTTTTTTCCCGAATTGCCAAACTTTTATCATAGTATTCAAGGGCTATGGAATAGTTTTCTTCTGTTTCATGGATAGTTCCTATACTTAGCAAACTCATGCCAATTCCTCTTTCGTCATTGATTTCTTGACGAATTTTTAGACTTTTTTCATAGTATTCGCGCGCTTTTTTGTTGTCCTTTTGTCTTGTGTAAATAATACCTATATTATTCAAACTCATGGCTATTCCTTCTTTGTTGTTGATTTCTTCCTCTATTTGCAGGCTTTTTTTGTTGTACTCAAGCGATTGGGTAAGATCACCCTGTTTTTCATAAATAATGGCAATATTGTTATAACTTTTTGAGATGTTTTTTTTGTTGCCTAATTCCTCACTGATTCGGAGGTTATGCAAAAAATGCTCTAAAGCAAGCGGATAATTGCCTTGAATAGCATACATCACGCCCATTGCGTTATGCACTTT
>JAAFHK010000286.1 GCA_013297565.1 Cytophagales bacterium | reverse complement strand
CTTTTTGAATTTGGCGAATCGGCAAACTTGTCAGATTACTGCGAACAAAGGAAAGGGCAAAATAAAAACGCGAACCTTCACCTTCTTTGCTTTGCACTTGCAGAGTCGAGCCTTGTAGTAGCAAAATTTGGCGGCTGATCGCCAAGCCCAAACCTGTGCCTCCAAAATTTTGTTTGGATTCGCTGTGCGCTTGTGAAAATTGTTCGAAAATCATGCCTTGTTTTTCAGAAGGAATCCCCACTCCCGTATCGGACACCGAAAACTCGATATTTACCTGTGTTGCGGTCAATTCTTTGATTTCTGCAAAAATACCAATCCAACCTTTTTCCGTAAATTTAATTGCATTGCCAATCAAGTTGGTGAGAACTTGCAAAAGGCGCGAAGAATCGCCCTGAATAACCGCAGGAATTTCTCGATCTATGTCTATTTCCAAAACCAAGCCTTTGGCTTTTGCTTTGAACTCAAAAGTCTGTTTGAGGTTTTGCAGAAGTTCCAAAAGGCTAAAATCTTGCAATTTAATGGAAGAATTACCCTGTTCGAGTTTGCTAAAATCCAAAATATCATTGACCAAAAGTAAGAGATTATCCGTTGCAAACTTCAATGCCTCGATCCTTTGTGCCTGTTTAGTTTGCCGATTGTCCTCAAGGAGCAGTTGGGTAATGCCGATCATGGCTTGCAAAGAATTACGAATTTCGTGGCTCAAAATCGACACAAATTGGGTTCTGGATTTCATCGTGTTGATTGCCGTTTCCTTGGCATCTATGAGTTTTTGCTCCGCCGTTTTTTGCTCCGTGATATTGAGGCTAACGCCAATAATTCGCTGAATTAAGCCATTTTCGGTTTTATAAACTTTCCCATTCGAGCGCACGTATTGTGTTTTTCCTTTTCTCAAAATCCTAAATTCGGTCTGAAAATCACTCTCTTGACGAATGGTCGTTTTGATAATATTGTTCAGAATGTTTTGATCTTCGGGGTGCAGAAGTTTGATAAAAGATTTGTGCGTAATTTTTTGTTTGGGCGAAACTCCATAAATTTCGTACATTTTATCGTTCCAAAACAATTTCCCCGATTCGATCTCCATGTCCCAAATCCCAATTTCGGCAATCTGCGCCGCCATCGAAAATCTTTGACTTATTTCAGAAAACTGCTGTTGGTTTCGCAAAAATTTGTATTCAAACTCTTTACTTGGGCTAATGTCTTGAATTTTCCAAAGCCAATAGAATTTTCCTGCGTACTCAAACGAACTCACACAAAGGCTCGCCCAAAACCAATGATGATTTTGTTTTCGAAGTTGAATTTCGTTTAAAGAAATGCTTTTTTGAACCGCCAAGCTCGATTGGATATGATACAAAATATCGAACTGTAGAGCCAAAAAATCTGTAATTTTCTGGCTTTGAATGGCTTTTTGATCTCCAAAGCCCAAAAGCACCAGCGCAGGCTGATTACACAAAAGCGTTTCGTAGGTATGGCTTTCGGTGAGCAAAAACGCATCGGAGAGGTTTTCGAAAGGAATCCAAAAAGGTAAAATATCGTGATTTTTACGCAACAAGAGTGTATTTTATAAAAAAATTTCACAAAAATAAAGAAAGATTACGAAAAAAAATTACTTTTCCAAAAAATACAATGAATATGAAAATAGAACACATAGCCATTTGGACAAGGGATTTAGAAAAAATGAAAGATTTTTATGTTCGTTTTTTTGAGGCTGTGCCAAACGAAAAATACACAAATACAAAAAAGAATTTTCATTCGTATTTTCTTTCTTTCCAAGCAGGCGCGCGCCTCGAACTCATGCAAATGCCAAACATTCCTGACCATAAAAATGATGTTTTAAATCAATATTTGGGCATTATTCACATGGCTTTTTCAGTAGGTTCGAAGGAAAAAGTAGATCAACTAACCGAAATTTTGCGAAGCGAAAATTACAAAGTAGTAGGCGAACCGCGCACCACAGGTGATGGCTATTATGAAAGTGTAGTCCTCGATCCCGAAGGCAACCGTTTGGAAATTACGGTTTAAGAACGATTAAAGTTGGCTATTTCCACCTAACCTGAAACTACGCTTTCACCTCAAAACCAATGACCAAAACGTCATCTAACTGAAATTCAGTACCTTTCCATTTCGAAAAAGTTTCTTCCAAAACTGTTTTTTGTTCTTGCATGGTTTTTTGACCGTTTGTTTTCAAGAGTTCCAAAAGGCGTTTTTCTGAAAATTTTTTACTCTGTTCGCCCCCAAACTGATCGGCAAAACCGTCCGAAAACAAATAAAATTGGCTTTTTTGATGAATATGAATGCTGTGTTTGGTAAAAAGGCGTTTGTCCTCTTTTTGCAAACCGCCAATGGAATGTTTGTCGCCTTTGATGTAGGTACTGTCTTCGTTTTGCACATAAAAAAGTCCGTTTTTGGCACCTGCAAAATCCAAAATATGCGTTTTTCGGTTCAGAAAGCACAAACTCATATCCATGCCGTCTTGGTTTCGCTTTTCTTCTTGTTTCAGGGTTTTACGAATGTGTTTGTGGAGTTCGTTTAGGATCAGATCAACCTCATGGACTTCGCGCACATTGACAATTTCGTTCAGGAAATTTGTCCCGATCATACTCATAAATGCCCCTGGTACGCCATGTCCTGTGCAATCGACCGCCGCAATCCACATTTTTTCGCTTTGAAACCCTCGCACCACCGTAGATTCTTTGCCCGCCGAATTGGTTTTATTCGCCAAAATAGGTTGGAAATCTTTTTCCAAAAACCAATAAAAATCACCGCTTACGACATCACGCGGCTTGAAAAAAATAAAAGAGTTGGGCAGGGATTTCTGTAAAGTTTCGACCGCAGGCAGAATCGCAATTTGTATCCTTTGAGCATAGTTAATACTGCTGGTGATTTTGTGGTTTTTGGAGTTAATCTCCCCAAAAGCGGCTTCGAGCGCTATCGTTTTTTGGGCAATCGCATCTCGCTGTAGCAAAATTTCTTCTTTCTGTTGGTTAATTTCTGCATTCTGGAAAGCCAATTTTTCATTAGCAAGGCGTTTTTGGCGAAAACCCAAATACATAGCCACTGCCAAAGCCAATAAAAGTACCGATCCGCCCAAAACAGAATTGCGCACCAATCGAGCCGTTTCGATCTCCATTTCTTTTTCACGCATTTGTAATTGACTCAGTGTTTTTTCGGTATTCATGACCGCAATCTGGTCTTGTTGTTTGCGTGTAATTTTTTCTATTTCGTCTTTTTCGTCCGACAAAGCCCCTATTTCGCCCTCTATTTTTCGCAATTCTGTTATTTTTGCGCCTAATTCTTTTTCTTTGTCTTTCAGCATCGATTCTTTTTCTCTGCGGTCGGCATCGAGCATCTGCACCCAAAGTTCGGCTTCTTCGAGTTTGGCGCGTCCCAGAGAGGATTGAGGGGCGGCGGGCGGTACTTGACGGTCGAATTGCTGAATCATTTCGAGCGCTTTTTGAGGGTTTCCCGTTTTTTCGTAAGCCAAAGCCAAGCCTTCTCTACAGCGTTGCAAGAGTTCGGTATGCTGGAGTTGTTGGGAAATTTTAAAAGCAGAATCATATTTTTGCAAGGCAATCGCATATTGGGATTGATTGTGGTAGATTCCGCCCATGCGCACCAGCGTATTGGCAACCGCTTCTTGGTTGCGATTTTTTTGATAAAATTGTATATTTTGGTTCAGGGATTCGAGGGCTTTTGTATAGTTTCGTTGGGTCAAATAAATGGTTGCCAGATAACTATTTGCCAATGCTACTCCATTATAATGATGCGTTTTGCGGTAGAGCCTGCGTGATTGTTCAAAATATTTGACGGCTTCCTGCCAATGTGCCACTTCCCAATACAAAAAGGCAATTTTGTTCACATAATGCCCTGCCGTGCTGGTGTCGCCTTCCCTTAAAAACCGCTGATAATCTTGATAATATTCATTGACTTTTTTCTGAAGCGCACCCGAAATTTTATTTTCTTGTGAAAATAACTGCCCAGAAAATGCCCAAAAAAAGCATAGAAAAAGCCCAAAACGAATAATAGTTATCATGTTGTTTGAGTATTCATGACTTTAGCAAGCCAAATTAGTGATTTTATCAAAACCAAACAAAAAAAATTAGCTTTTTTAATTCCAAATTTATATTTTTGAAATCCATTTTTATTCAAAGTAGTGTAAGAAATTCGTGAGCAATTTTTTTTTACGAACAAAAAACTATTGAAAATTTTAGGAAATTAAGTATTTTTTTATTCTATTTTGGAAATATTCAGTTTTCCTTTTTTACCCTCTAAACCAACAAAACAATGAATCAGCCTCTTACCATTCTTTGTATCGCAAGTTATTTCAAAGGCGATATGTTTTTACGAACACTTAAGAAATTGGGTTGCAAAGTGTTGCTACTCACCGCCAAAAACTTGGAACATAAACCATGGTCGCACGATTGCATCGATGAAATTTTTTATGGAGATGTAACAGGCGATAGCTGGAATATGGAAAATGTAACAAGGGGCTTGGCGTATGTGTTGCGAAGCCACAAAGTGGATCGAATTGTGGCACTTGACGACTATGATGTAGAGCGCGGGGCGCATTTGCGCGAACATTTTAGGATTGCGGGTATGGGACAGACTACGGCTCGGTATTTTCGGGACAAGCTCGCCATGCGCCTAAAAGCGCGCGAAGCGGGCTTGAATGTTCCTGATTTTTCGGCACTGTTTTTTGATCTCGATATCAACAATTTTATTGCCCGCAGTAAAGTAGATTCTTGGCTTGTCAAACCGCGCTCGCAGGCTTCGGCTATGGGCATCAAAAAAGTGCATAATGGGCAAGAACTTTGGGAAGTGGTACATAAACTGGGCGAAGAGCGCGACGGTTTTCTGGTCGAGGAGTTTCTACCTGGCGAAGTCTATCACGTGGATAGCCTTAATTTTGAGGAAAAAGTGGTTTTTGCTCGCACCCACCGCTACCTGAATCCACCGATGGAAGTGGCTCACGAAGGCGGAATTTTCAGGAGTATCAATGTCGATTATCAATCGGAAGAGGACAGGCATTTACAAGCCGAAAACGAAAAAGTCATGCGGGCTTTTGGCATGAAACACAGTGCTTCGCATACGGAATTTATCAAGGCACGTCAAGATGGCAAATTTTATTTTCTTGAAACTTCCTCAAGAGTCGGCGGGGCGCACATTTCAGATATGATCGAAGTTTCGGCAGGGATTAATATTTGGGCAGAATGGGCAAAAATAGAAGTGGCTGATGCACTGGGCGAAAAATACAAATTGCCAAAAATCAACAAACACCACACAGGTTTGATCGTTTCGCTTACTCGGCAGGCAGAACCCGATATTTCACCTTTCTCCGATCCCGAAATTGCGTGGAGAATGGCAGGACATGATCATCATCTGGGCTTCATTGTCAAGACCCAAACGCAAAAACACGCCCTTGAAATACTTGAAAAATACACAAGCATGATTCGGGAAAACTATCATGCGGCACAGCCCTCAAATGATAAGCCTACGAATTAGCGACAATAAAAGTTTATGAATAAATGTAAAACGCCCTTTAGGGTGTTTCTAATAACCTGAAAATCAGCACATTGGCACACCCTAAAGGGTATGCTACAAATTTATTCATAAACTCTAATAATTTCCAAAAAATAAATGTTTCGCAAAAACAAGGGGGC
>JAAFHK010000285.1 GCA_013297565.1 Cytophagales bacterium | reverse complement strand
AAAGCAAGTATTGAAATCTATGATGAAATTAGAGATTTTTTGACTGATTTCCCAAATACTTACATTTTAGAAAGTGAAAATGTTGTTTGGGGTGGTTATAGTATGGTTCAGGCAGAACTAAATGGAATGAATTACTTATTGAAATTAAACGTTCATTGGGATTACTTCATTAATTTAAGCGGACAAGATTACCCATTAAAATCTCAAAAAATTATTAGAGATTATCTTACTCAGAACAAAGGAAGCAACTTTATAAAAATTGCTGACCAATTGGCTGTAAGACCTGAAACCATGAATAGAATCCAAAATCATTTTGTAGAGACAGAAAATGGCATGAGTGGTATAACTTATAAGCGAGCATATTTAAAAGATGTTATTCCTTATATAGGTGGTCAGTGGATGATTTTGACGAGGGCGTGTTGCGAATTTGTTTGCAATAGTGGAGAAGCCAAAAAGTTTGAAGATTATTATACCAACACTCTTATCGCAGACGAATCTTTTTTTCAAACAGTGCTTATGAATACTTCATTTGACGGATTACTTATCAATGATGACAAAAGAGCAATAATATGGATACCAGATGGTGACATTAAATTGAGACCCAAAACATTTACGGAGAGTGATATTCAGTTTTTATTGGAAGGTGACAATTTATTTGCACGAAAATTTGACGATAATATTGACGGTAACGTTATTAACGAAATGGAACAATATTTTAATCAACCATTAAACGAAGTAGAAACGAAAAACTAAATATGCCAGCCACTAACAGGGGCTTGGCGAAAGCGGGGCAAAAGTGCTAAATTGAACTTTTGAATATGTATTTGGGCAATGTGCTAAATTTGGGCTTTTGTGCTGGGTTGCCCCACCTGCGCCAAGCTTTTTCCGAAATGATTGACCGAAAGGGAATAAACTCGTTCGTGTCGAAAAAGAAAGCTATTCTTCGTTTCTGTGCCGAACAAGAATGTTAGCCGTACAAATCCATTCGTTGATTGAGTATAAAAACCAAAACCCGATTCTTATGTCATTTTTTACGCCCGATTTTCACCTGTTTTTTAAAGAATTAGCCCAAAATAACCAAAGAGAATGGTTTGAGGCAAACAGAGAACGCTACGAAAAGCAGGTTAAAAATCCGTTTAAGGATTTTGTCCAAAAGCTCATCAATGAAATTCAGAATTTGGATAGCGAAGTGCGCATAGAGGCAAAAGATTGCATTTTTCGGATCAACCGTGACATTCGTTTTTTGAAAGATAAAACGCCTTACAAATTGCATACTTCGGCGGTTGTAGGCAAAGGCGGGAAAAAAAGTGCGGATATTGCGGGTTTTTATTTTGAGTTTGGGGCAGATTCGATCACATTTGCTACTGGAGCCTATCAACCCGACAAAAATTATTTGCACAAAATCCGTTGCGAAATCCAATCAAACATGGAGGAGTTTGCGGAGATCGTTCAGGATTCATCATTCGCCAAACTGTATGGGGCTTTGCAAGGCGAAAAAAACAAAATAATTCCTAAAGAATTTCAAGAAGAACTTGCCCAGCAACCTTTACTGGCACACAAACAATTTTACGGAATGATTACTCACGCAGAACCCGAAATTTTGTATCGTACGAATTTAGTGAGTTTTATCTTGGATCATTATCATGCCGCTTTGCCTTTGAATCGCTTTTTGATGCGGGCTTATGCGTATTAACGGGGCAGATGCAGCTTTGTTTAAGTACCCAATTAAAATTCGTTACGATTATTTTTTATTGTAAAGTATTGATAATCAAATCTGTCCGATACTTTCAAAGTGTCGGACAATTATTCAGAGTTACTTATTTTCCTTAAACAGTTTTTGGTCTGCCCAAAAAGTGCCAAAAGGAATAATAGAGGCAAACAAAGCCAAAAATATTTTATTGTATTGCCAATTTTGCATAAAAGCGATCTGTACAACTGCCAAAACATACAGGACAAATAAAACCCCATGTGCCATGCCAAAAAATTTATTGGGCTGTGGGTATTGAAAGGCGTATTTCAGCGGCATAGTTACAAAAAGTATGATCAAAAAAGACACACCTTCTACAAAAGCCAAAATACGCAATCTCCCCAATGAGGTTTTCAATAAGTCAAGCAACATGATTTTTTTATAAATAAAATAAGATTTTAGGTAGTTCTTGGCGCACTCAAAAGTAATTCTTGAAACTGTTTGTTGCTAATCAATTCTTCGTAAGTGCCTTGTGCGGCTACTGATCCTTTGTCGAGCATGACTATTCGATCACAGCTTGCAATCAAAGTTGGATCACTCGAAACCGACATCAGCGTCCATGGGTTGCGCCTGTCGAGCAAAAAATTGATAATTTTAAGGCGTTCTTCTTTTGGTAAATCGTGCAAAAAATCGTTCAAAATCAATAATTGAGGGCGTTTGGCAATCGTTCTTGCCAAAATAATTTTGATAATTACGCTATTAGGGAATTGCTTGCCTGCGGCTACCGTTTCGGTCAGAAATCCTTGCGGCAGGCTATTGATGTATTCTGCCAAACCCAAACTGTCCGCCGCCCACATTACATCTTCATAACTAATATCGGCTTTGCCCATGTTGATATTTTCCAAAATCGTTCCTTCAAAAATATCTTGCATCGAAACATTTTTGCCAATGACATCACGTAAAGAACTCAAATGAATATCCCTCAAAGAAATATTATTCAAGAGAACAGAACCTTCATAAGATTCTAAAATGCCTGCCAAGACCTGAATTAAGGTGTTTTTGCCCGAACTGCTCGTACCCACCAAGCAAACCCTTTCGCCTGCCTGAATATCGAAGTCCATGCCTTGCAAAGCATATTTTTGTGAATTGGGGTACTTATATTTGAGGTTTCGAACTTTTACCTGCATACTGGATACGTTTTTGTGCAAAAGAATAACCCCAGTGTTGCGTTCGAGAGGCAAATCCGTTACACTTCCCAATTTATCAACCGCCGTCATCATGTCATAGACGGTACTCATGTTCAAAATCACCTTTTCGACCGCATTCAAGAGTAAAATAATGACAATTTCTGAAGCTACGAATTGACCAATCGTAATCTGGCGATTGATAACCAAAGTGCTACCCATGATGAGCAAGCCACCTGTTACCAAAGTTTCGAAACCTACGATATTGGCAAACTGGGTGATCAGAACCTTGAAATGTTTTTTACGGTAATGCAAATAGCTGTTGATATTGTTTTCCATTTTGCTCATAGGTAGGGGAGTATGCCCTGCCATTTTGAAGGCAATGAGGGTTCGAGCAAGCTCTTCGAGCCAATGGGCAACTTTGTATTTGTATTTCGACTCTACTATGCTACTTTTGATGGCGGCAGGGCTGGTGAAGGCGAAAATCAAGGCAAGAATAGCCAAAAGCGTAACCCCAAAAAAGATAAAAAATGGGTGATACAATGCCAAAAGCAAAAGACCAAATATAATCTGAAGGATCGCACCTGTCAAATCCATGAGCAGTTTGGGCAAGCCTTTTTGGAGAGTCAAAACATCAAAAAAGCGGTTCATGAGTTCAGGAACATAGAAACCCAAAACCGCCTCGTTGCGGACTCGTGGCATTCTGAAACCAAATTCCAAAGCCGCTTTGACAAAAACCCGCCTCTGAAGCGACTCGACTATCGAATATTGCAAAATTTGCAAAGTTCCCATCGAAGCCACCCCCAAAATCACAAAAGCGATCAGCAAAACTATAGAGTTGAAAATTACGCCACCTGCCACCAATTCCATGATCGCCTGCGTACCCAAAGGAAGCGTAAGACTCAAAACCGAAATCACCAAAGCATAGAAATAAATATACAAAATATCCCTTTTTTCTTGCAGTAAAAGCCTAAAAAGGCGCTGAAAGGGCGTAAGCGTTGTATGCCTTTCAGTATTTTCCTCGCTAAACATAGGAGGTAGCGGAATGGGTGTGAAAGAAATCACATTGCCATTAAAATCCGTTACAAAATCCGCTTCGTAAATATTGATCCGAATACTTGCTTCTTTTTCATTTTCGAACAAGTAACCTTGCCAATTTCCGTTCAAATAATACAAAATAACAGGTCGAATGTGATGATTGACGTTCAAAAACGTCAAAATAGGCATTTCTATATCTTGCAAAAATTCCAAAAATTTATCAATCGCTGTGCCATTGCGCATGAGCGCAATGTCTAATTTTTGACATTGGTTCGAAAGGGCATTGATGAATTCTTCCAAATTTTCATCGAACTGAACGTAGTTGTAGTATTCATCGGTCAAATCCGATTCTTTGTAAGGGTGTTTAATGAGTTCGGCTATCTTGCGAGTAATGTACTTAAGTTCGATAGTATTCATGGATTCTTGCGAAAATAAAAAGGTTTGGTTCTTGGTAAAACAGACTTTATGATTTTTTGTTTGTGCGGATCGCTTCCAAACGTAGTAATTTTTTTCTGAAATTGGTTTTATTTTTTAGATAGAAAAAGTATTTTTGAGAAAACAAAATTTCAAACCAATGAAGCTATCCGAAAAAATCCGCTACGGCTACCTCAAGGAAGCCCTCGAAGAAATCCAAACACTTTTCGAAAATACGCATCTTTATGAGGATTATGTCATGCAGTCTGCCATTTTCTATAGAACCGAACGGGATTTGGGAAATGGAGTAATGACAGCACGAGACGCAAACCTTAACAAAAACCGCATTACGCAAGCCCTTTGGAACAACTCAATTCCGTCCCTAAAGTATGGCACTTAGTCTCTTTCTTTGATAATAGTCAAGAAAATAACACTTAGGAAAGTATCCAAGTTTACATACAAAATCTTGTTAAAGAACAAGAAAAAGATGCCTTGTGTATCATTTTATAATCGAAGCCACAGGCACTTATTCTACCAAATTAGTCTATGCACTTTGCCAAGCTCAAATCTTTGTGCGTGTGATTTGCCCTCATCAAAGCCGAGCTTTTGCCAAAATGCGAAATAAAATTACCAAAAATGATCAAAGCGATTCCCAATTATTAGCCAAATATGGGGCATTGAATGCAGCGGATTTAACACCCTATAGACTTCCCGAAGAGCCTTATGTGGATTTTCTGTTCGAATTAGCCAATAATCACTTAGTTTGGAAAGTAAGTTTGGGTTTCGAAAACCTAATTTTACAGCGTTTGGAAGAAAATAAGGTGGTTTCGGAAAATCTTGTTTAAAAAAATGCCTATATTTACCAAAAAAACAAAATGAATACGATCACCGCACCCATTTTTATTCCGTTTTTAACCGATTTATAAGAAATTGTAAGAGGTTTTGATTCGCAAGCCCAAATTATTTTGTTTGGTTCGAGGGCAAAAGGCAATTTTAAACCCGAATCGGATTGGGATTTTTTAATTTTATTACAGACGAAGCCAAGTGAAAACCTACAAAATACTGAGAGATAAACTTTATGAAGTAGAATTGCTGTATAATCAAGTGATTAGCACCTTAATTCACGCCAAAAGTCAATGGCAAGAATACGAAATTACCGAAATTTACAAACAAATCAAACAATACGGTATTGTCCTATGAGCTATTCAAAAGAAGACCTAATTCGTTATCGTTTTGAAAGAGCCTATCAAAGTCTTGCGGAAGCGGAGGCATTGGCTAACCTTCAGTTTTGGAATACGGTAGCAAACCGTTTGTATTATGCAAGTTATTATGCCTTTTGGGTGTTTTTATAAG
>JAAFHK010000284.1 GCA_013297565.1 Cytophagales bacterium | reverse complement strand
AATAATGATTTATTTCACACCTACAGTTTTGAAAATGTAATTGAAAATCAATTTGTTATAAAAACCAAACCTTAATGCAAACTCAAGCCTACTTACCCAATCTTTCCCAAATTCACCAAACCCTTCATCTTTTTTCGGATAGTTTTCGGGCTTTGCGAGTCCAAGTTCCTACGAAAGAAATCGAACGTTTGGCGTTTTTTGTGCATCAAACTATGCAAGGCACGAAACGGAAATTTCATACAACGGCGCACGTTTTGGAAATTTGCGAGGGCATGAACCCTATCCAAACTTTGGCGGGTTTGTTTCACGATCTGGTGTATTGGCAGGTAGATGAGGGTTTTCCACAAGCGAAACAAGGTTTATTAAACGAATTGGTAGAAATTAGGCAAAACGAGGTTTGGATTCGAGAAAAATTGCCCCAAAACCTTGTTTTTGAGATTTCCTTGCAAATTTTTGCTTTCGAAAAAGGGCAAAAATTGAGTACTATGGCAGGTTTGAACGAATTTTTGAGTACGGTTGTCGCCCTTGATGAGCTTCGGCATTGGCTTTTGTGGAAAGATTTATTGGGCGTAGCGGCTTGCATCGAAGGCACGATTCCATTCCGACACCTTTCGCCTGCGGGCGTTTCGTATTGGGAACTTTTAGCCCAAAAACTTCAGGAAATTGCGAAAAATTACGAAATCAGGATTTCTGAAGAAGAAAATGAAACTATAGTAAAAGAGGCTTTGATCTTGGCGAATCGGGACGTGGCGAATTTTGCTCACCCGAAAATAGGGCATTTCTTGGACAATACTTGGCGTTTATTGCCCGAAACCAATGCCAATATGGAGCAAGCGGGAGTTTATACTTTGACCGATTACCGCAAGGCTTTGGGAAAAATGGAATTTTTTTTGGGCATTTTGAAATCTGAAGTAATTTTTCACCGATACAGAGAAATTCCAAACGAAACGGATTATCAAAATTTGCTCAATCAAGCAGTCCAAAATTTGCATTTGGCTTACCAATATTTGGGCGTAAAAATAGCGGCAGTTTCCCTTGTCGAGGCTTTGGCTTGGGCAACGGGCGGCGATGCTCCCGTAGCTATGTTTTTGGGCGATATTCGGGGCTACGAATCGGGCGGGATCGAACGAGCCGAAGATTATTTGCCTGAAATTGAACTACTTAGCTCCGAAAATTACAATCCCCTTATCGATTCTTTGCTTACCGAAGGGCGAACAAGTCCTACGGATTTCGATCTGCAACGTTCGCCTTTAGCCTCTTTTACCTATCGTTTGCTGGGCAAGCGCAAAACCGATCAGTTGTTATTTTTTGCCAAAGAAATGTTTAATGAAAAAATGACACCTGAACGTTTTTTGGGACAAATCAGAGAAAAAATACACCCCGAATTGGTCAGTTTTGTGGCAAAAGCCTGTTCGAATTTGGCTTTTACCCGAAAAAGTAGTTTAGAAAAATGGATTTTATAAAAGTACCGCTTTGAGGCTAATATCCATAATTTTGGCAGAGTGCGTAAGCGCCCCCAAAGAAATGTAATCCACGCCGCAAACTGCCACTTTTGGAATATCGGCAAGCGTAATGCCGCCCGAAGCCTCAACTTTGCATTTTCCCCCGACCATCTCGACTGCTTTTTGCATCATATCCGTATCCATATTGTCAAGCATAATCACGTTTGGGATTTCCGTTCGTAGGGCTTGAGCCACTTCCTCAAGGTTGCGCGTTTCTACATCAATCCACAGCGCAGGATTCGTCTTTTTTCGGTATTCGTCTGCCATTCGCAAGGCTTTTTCGATTCCACCTGCATAATCTACGTGGTTATCTTTGAGCATAATCATATCAAAAAGCCCAAATCTATGATTTTCTCCGCCACCAATTTTCACTGCCCATTTTTCGAACATTCTAAAATTGGGCGTGGTTTTGCGTGTGTCCCAAATTTTGGTTTTCGTGCCTGCCGTAGCTTTTACGGCTTGGTTCGTATAGGTCGCAATGCCACTCATGCGCTGCATACAGTTCAGAACCAAACGTTCTGCCTGCAAAATAGCCCTTGCTTTGCCCGTAACCCGCAAACCAATATCTCCGTAACGCACTTCCGAACCGTCTTGGATCAAAACCTCGACCTGCAAATGAGGATCGGTTTGGGCAAAAATAATTTTAGCAAGTTCCATTCCTGCCAAAATTCCCTCACTTTTTACAATTAATTGGGCTTTCCCGACAGCAGAGGCTGGAATGACCGCCAAAGAGGACTGGTCGCCAATACCTACATCTTCAGCAAAAGCGGTTTGAATAAAATGCCTTATTTTTTCGGCGGATAAATATTTTAAGGAATCAATCATGTTCGTGTGTGTTTTTCCAAAAATACACATTTTTATAAAAAAAAGAAATTCCATTTCTTGCAAAAATGGAATTTCTTTTTTTTGTCTATTTGGCAATTTTCAAATTTTGCCCTACTTGCAGTTTGTCCGAAAACAGACCATTCGCATTCCTGATTTTATCGACCGTTGTGCCGTATTTTTGGGCTATTTTCCAAAGCGAATCTCCATTTCGTACGGTATGTTTCCCTGCTATTTTTTGGTTTTTGAACTGAACGTTTTGCAAACCTTTTTTGGTTTGGGCTATTGGAAATTTATTAACATCTGTATAAAGAACCAATACATTTCCCGCCAAAATTTGATCATTTTTCAATCTATTCCATTCCTTAAGGGTTTGGGTACTCACCCCAAACTTGATCGCAATGCCCGCCAAATGATCACCTCTTTTTACTGTATAAGTAATTTTGGCTTGCTGTTGCGGCATTTGGATTTTCTTGGTGGCTTGTTCTATTTGAACGTTATTTTGGGCAATGACAGGTAGGCTAATGTCTTCAGGAACAAATTTTTCGAGAAGCAAACTGTCAGATTCGGGGTGTGTGAGGTAATATTGGTAGCTATTGAACAAGGCATTTTTGTACAGTTCGCCCCGAACCCGATAGCCTTTGGGCGTGAGGTGCAAACGGTCGTATTGGGTTAGTGCATAATTTAACCATTTAACCATCGAGTAGCGTCCGCCCGAAATTTCGTAATAATTATAAAAAGCACAGCCTTTTTGAAAGGCAATTTGTTTGAGAACTTGTGAAAACATTTGGCATTCGATCAAATTGTACCGTCCTCTATACGTGTCCTGCACGTCCGTCATCATAATCATGGCGTTTGGAACAGCTTGGCGGATCGTGTCAATCATGCGAATAATATCACGTTTTACGTCTTCAGTATTGAACCTGCCTCTATAAAAATCATTAATCCCCAAATCAACTATGACCAAATCGGGGGCTAAAGCCTTTAAGTGAGAGCCAAACAAAACTTGTTTTAAAATGCTTTTGTAACCTGCCCCATTAATGCCCACACTATTGTACAAAACGCCTTTTTCCTGATCGCTTTCAATCAAAATGCCGTTAATTTGTAAAAATTTCTGGTTTTCAGCTGTTTTTTCGACCAAAAATTCCAAAGTATCACTTGCCTGTGGGAGCAGAATTTCGGTGTAAGGAAGCCTACTACTCGTATCATTCAAACTGATGCTAATAGGTTCTTTTTGAGCCGAATAAACCAATTTCAGAGCAAAACTTTTAGGACTTTGTTGGGCATAAATCTTGATTTTTCGAAAATCGGATTGGATTGTGCCTCTTTGAAAAATAAACTTAAAACTCGAACGGGCATCAGTCGTTTGGATAGTTGCTCCGCTTACACCCACAGGTAAGGTATGATCGTAATGAATATTTTTGGTATTTTCCCAATATCCTGTATGATAATTTACATAATCGTAGGGTGAATTGGTGCGGGCGGCGCTGTACGGAAAAATCAAACCTCGTCCGCCAGCCCCAAAAATTTGTTGCAAACCGTTGCGGGCTGTGCCACTTACCAAATCAAATTGAATATGCGAATCGCCAATGTGCAGAATGCGAACTTTCTGCTCATGACTGCGTTTTATTTTTTCAAAAAAGGGTTTTACCAATTCGCTATTTGTCCATTCGACATAGTTTTTTTCGTAACGAACAAAAGGAAAAACATCTTGGTAGGTCGTATTCCTTTGGATATAAGAAGCCGAAATTAGCGAGTCAGGCGTTTGTGAAAAAGCCGAAAAACAGGCTAAAAAGCTGATAAACACAGGAATAAGGCGTAATACTTTTTGCATAAGTCTTCGTTTATTTGGGCAAAAATACCAATAACTTTGCCAAAACAAAAAAAAAACCTTAAGAAATGCTATTTTTTCCACACAAAAAATCAATTACCTTTGCCTGCCAAATCCATTAAACCTATGCAAAGGATCAGAGTTACTAAGGAATTTGATTTTGAAATGGCGCACGCCCTCGACTTCCACGATGGCAAATGCCACAATATTCACGGACATTCTTACCAATTAGCCGTAACTTTTATTGGTATGCCCGCCAACGAACCCACTTTACCAAAAGATGGCATGGTGATCGATTTCTCCGACCTCAAAAGGATCGTCAAACAAAATATTATCGATTTTTTTGATCATGCCTTAGTGCTTCGGGACAATTCGCGCTTTTTGAAGGCAATAGACCAAGAACTCAATCAACGTCTTTTATTAGTCGATTATCAGCCTACTTGTGAGAATTTGATTTTGGATTTCGTGGATCGGATCAAAAAACAGATCGAAAATAGCAACATGGAACTTTTTAGTGTTCGCTTGCGAGAAACCAATACCTCTTTTGCCGAATGGTACGCTTCGGATAATTTGTAGGTAATAAATAAGGTTTAACAGAGGCTTATTAAAATGTTTTACATTTACTTTAGCAATCAAATCCTGTCATTTTAGCAAGCTCTGTGAAAGTAAATGGTTCTGTCTGCGGTATTTTTAAGTTTTTTCGCTTCTTGGGTTGGTACTTTGGGGAAAGTATTAAGTTTTACACTGATTCTACTATAGGCGCAATAGTATTCTTTGCTCTGACTAAAGTTTGTCATAAATTCCTAATCTTAAGGTACATCTTTTTCAAGGCTAAACAGCCTTGCTTTCTTTCTTTTAATATTGCATTTATTTGTTGAATACAGTAATAAAAAAAGCCCCTTCATTGCTGAAAGGGCTTCGTTGTTTTACGCCGCTAATTTTGCTACGTGTTTTGCCAATTTCGATTTTAAATTAGACGCTTTATTTTTGTGAATCACATTTTTGCGAGCTAATTTGTCGAGCATCGAACTTACCGTTTTGTAAAGCTCACCTGCTACACTTTTTTCGGTAGCTTCACGCAAACGTTTGATAAACGTACGTGTGGTTTTGGCTTGATAACGGTTGCGCAAGCGTTTCTTTTCATTGGCTCTGATACGCTTGATCGCCGATTTATGATTTGCCATTTTTTATGAAAATTTTTTATGAAACAATTTTTTTATGTAACGTAGGCTCGTAGCCTACGAAAACACACGCTAAAGCGTATGTTACAAAATATTTATCAAACTTTGATTTCAACATCAACGCCGCTTGGCAATTCGAGTTTCATCAAAGCATCGACCGTTTTAGGACTGCTCGAATGAATATCCAAAAGGCGTTTGTAGGTACAAAGTTGGAACTGCTCACGTGCTTTTTTGTTTACGTGTGGAGAGCGCAAAACCGTGTATTTTTCTTTTTCCGTAGGCAAAGGAATAGGACCACTTACGACTGCTCCTGTAGCTTTTACGGCTCTTACGATTTTTT
>JAAFHK010000282.1 GCA_013297565.1 Cytophagales bacterium | reverse complement strand
AAAATTCGTTGAAATCGTACAGATATTCTTGATAGCTAAGCTGTGAAACCGTCCAGTCGGCGTTACAATTAATGATTTTTACTGCCAAATTCTCGAATCGGTCGCCAAACTGGTCGAAAACCAAAACCAAATTTTGGGAACTCAAAGGAACGGCAGGAGGCAGCAGCATCTCTTTCAAACCGCCACGATCAGGATACAGAATGACCGTTTGGAGGTTTTTTTGGTAAATTTTGTCTTCCAAAACCTCATTCGAGTTTTGAGAAAAAACCTCTTTTGGAATGAAAAAACAGAAAATAAAAATTAAAAAGGAATGTAATCGAAGCATTTTTTTTAGCAAAGATAAATTTTTTTAGTAAAAAGATAAAAGAAAACTCTCAAGGTTTTTTTGTTCGAAAAACATTTTATTTCACTTATAAATTGTGAAATTATCATAAAACAAATGAATAAAATCAAATTTAGCTTTGTAGGAAAATCAGAAATCTAAAAAAAGCTATAACTTTGCCCAAAAAGAACGAACGTGATCAGATATATAGTTATTTTTCTTTGTGTTTTTTTTGTAGCGAACCTTTGTGCTTGGGCGCAAAATGCCCCACAAAACGCAGCAGACACAAGTAAAAACAAAAAAAAGGATTCGGTCAATTACAGTCCTCGAACCACCACGCTGTTTTATGAATACGAAGTTTTGGAACATCGTTATAAAAAACGCCATGCGGATACAAGCTATCATAACCGTCATAGATATAATTATTTGCAAAGAAATCTCTATCAAAGCCAAGATTTAGGCACTTTGGGTTCGGCTTTTCAGCGTTTGGGCTACCAGAATCCTGATCGGTTGGGAACTCGTTTGGGCATTTCGGTTTATGATGTTTATCTTAGCCATGCGGATTCGATTCCGTATTTTAATACCCTTTCGCCTTACACCAATCTGGATTATACGCAAGGTGGAAAAGGACGAATCAGGCTCAACATTGATTTTAGTCGAAATATTACGCCAGATTGGGGTGTTTCGCTGTACTACAGACAGGTCGAATCGGACAAAATGTTTGGGGATAACCATCGAGAAAACGATATTTATGCTCTTTTGAGGGAAATTGGGGCAAGTATGGTGTATTTTAGTCCTTCGCACCGCTACAAAATTTTTGGTAATTTTATGCACTACGATCATGTCGTCAATGACAACGGCGGTTATCAGGTTGATGCCAAAATCAAGGACTTGGACAGCCTTTTTCGGATCGAAGATCAAGCCCAATTAGTGTATAGATTTAGTAGCTCGAAAAGCCGACAAAGCAGTCGAAAACTGCATTTGTATCAGCAATATGCCCTTTTTGATTCCTCAAGCGTCCAATTTTACCATACTTTCGATTGGTCGCGCAGGTGGAACAGTTATGAAGACGGCGCAATGGCTAATACAAGAAGTTTTTATTATAAATTTCCCATAAATCCTGCCCTTTTGATCGTAGCCAATAAACCCATTTCGGCTTATTATAACACTATTTTGGACGTTTTGGACAATAGTTTGGGCGTAAAAGGCAAAATTGCTACTTTGTATTATCGGTTTTATGGACAAATGCGGCAGTACGATTATCAAGTGGGTTATTTGAACACGAAATACAAAACCTCAAGGGATACTTTGGAACGGAATGCAAGCCCAAAAATCGACACAGAATTGTATTTGGGTGGCGTGCTTCGCTATGATTTTTCGGATAGTTTGCGAATAGGAACGGAATTTACGCACCTTTTGGGAAGCGATTACCAAATGAAGGCTTATGTGGAGAGCCGCTGGGCAAATGCTGAATATCTACGTTCTTACTATCGTCCTTCGCTTTTGCAAAGACGTTTTTATGGAACTTTTTATGACTGGGACAATGCAAATTTTCAGCATACACAAAGCGATCAAATGAAGCTAAATACTTCATTTTCAGTACCTTATGTTACTTTAAAACCCTTTGTAAATTGGACAAGGGTATCGAATTATATTTATTTTGACAGCACAGGTACAGCCCAACAAAGTGCCAAAATTCAAAATTATTGGCAGGCGGGTGGAGAAATAATTGCCAAATGGAGCAAATTGGTCAGTCATAGTACGATCATCTGGACAAATACCCAAAATGCAAAACTCATTCGAGTTCCTGAATGGCAACTAAACACGCAAATTTACTGGCAATCGCCCTTTTTCCGCAAAGCTACAGAGGGACAAGTAGGTTTGGATTTTCATTGGAAATCGCGCTATTTTGCCAATGGTTACAATTCTGCCGTCCAACAGTTTGTGGTTCAGGATCGTTTTACGGTCGGAGATTACCTTTTGGTTGATGCTTTTTTCAATTTCAGAGTCAAACGAGTTCAGGTTTTCGTCAAATTTACCAATCTTTTGCAAGACCTTTGGCGAGGCGGATATTCCGATACCCCCACCTATTTCGCCCAGCCGAGATCCTTCGAATTGGGTTTAACTTGGAAATTTTTTGATTAATTTTTCCACAATTTTCAAGTGCGTATGTTTTTTTTGTGAATAAATGTTATTTTTACGCCCAAATTATTTCTCAAACAAAAAAATTGTACCATGAGTTTGATCAAAGAATTTAAGGATTTTGTAATGCGCGGCAACGTGCTTGATTTGGCAACAGCTGTGATTATTGGTGGGGCTTTTGGCAAAATCGTTTCCTCTTTTGTGGCAGATGTCCTCATGCCGCCTTTGGGTTTGCTTATGGGCAAGGTTGATTTTAAGGATTTGAAATTGGTTTTACAAGCCGCAAGCGGGGATATTCCTGAAGTAGCCGTCCGCTATGGTGTGTTTATTCAGAACATTTTTGATTTCTTGATCGTGGCTTTTTCTATTTTTATGGTGATTAATGCTTACAACAGCCTGAATAAGAAAAAAGAAGAAACACCCGCCCCGCCAACTGCACCAGAACCTTCGAATGAAGAAAAACTTTTGGCAGAAATACGCGATTTGTTGAAAAAGCAATAGTTTTTACACCACTTTTTAGTCCGACCGAAGGTCGGACTTTTTTCTTTGTGCGTAAAGTGGTTAAAAAGAAGCATTTTTTGTATTTTTGCTAATCAAAAAACAAATGCTCATGCAAAACCTCCCCATACTCTCAACAGGACAACAAGATTTTGCGGAAATTCGCAAAACAGTACGACTGTATATAGATAAAACTGCCTATATTTTAAAAATACTGCAACATAACAGCCGTTTTTTCTTTCTTTCTCGTCCTCGCCGTTTCGGAAAATCGCTTTTGATTAATACTTTGAAAGAATTGTTTTTGGGCAAAAAAAAACTTTTCGAAGGGCTTTTTATTGAGGATAAAATAGAATGGAAAGCCTATCCTGTCCTGCATTTCGATTTTAGCCGAATGGGGTTCAGAGAAATTGGTTTGCGCGAAGCTATAGATTTTACAGCTAAACGAAATAGCCAAAAAATATGAAATTAGGCTCGAACAAGTAGGCATTGGGCTAAAATTTGCCGAATTGATGCAAAAACTGCACGCCAAAACAGGCGAACAAGTTGTAATTGTGATTGATGAAATACGACAAACCCATTACTGATGTTTTGGAAGTCTATAAAAACGAAAAGGCACATGAGCATCAGGAAATTTTACAAAATTTCTATAGCATCATCAAAGGAAATTCTGCTCATATTCGCTTTTTTTTTCCTCACAGGCATTACCCGCTTTTCCAAAGTTTCCCTTTTTTCGGATTTGAACAACCTTACGGATTTGAGTTTCGAGCCCGCTTTTCACAATTTATTGGGTTATACACAAGCCGAATTGGAAAAAGAATTTCAAATACATTTATCGTATCTTGCTCAAAATCAAAATATTAGCCTTGACGATTTATTAAAAAAAATCAAAGTTTGGTACAATGGTTATTCGTGGAATGGGAAGGAAAGAGTCTATAATCCTTTTTCCATTTTGCTCTTTTTGGGCAATGGACAATTCATGAATTTTTGGTTCGAATCTGGCACGCCCAGATTTCTGATCAAGCAAATCAAGGAAAAAATGTTTTATGATTTGTCAAAAATGAGCAGTACGATGGCGGGTTTCAACAAATTTGACATTGATAATCCGAACCTGGTTACCTTGCTTTTTCCAAACAGGTTATTTGACCATTTTGCACCAAGACGAAATAGAAAACTATATTTTGGACTATCCTAATAAGGAAGTAGAGGAATCCATGATGTAGTATTTGATTGATTCTTTTGCCGAAAACGAACAAAATAGCGCCATTGCCAAAAATTTAGCCCTTGCCATTCGCCGCAACAATTTAGACCAATTTATTGAGATTATCAATACGCTTTTTGCGGACATTCCTGCCGAAATTTTTTTAGCAAAAAAAGAGGCGTATTACCATTCTATCGTTTTTTTGGCGATCAAACTAAGCGGTTATCATGTAGGGGCAGAAATTCGAAAATCCAAAGGGCGCTTAGATGCGGTTATGATTTATGAGAACAGAGTCTATGTTTTTGAGTTCAAATTGGATTCGAGTGTCGCTGAAGCCATACAACAGATTCATCAAAAAGGCTATCATCGAAGTTTTGAAAATCAAGCTAAGGAAATTTATTTGGTAGGAATCAATTTTTCGAGCCAAACAAAAGAGGTTGAAGATTGGAAAGTGGAAAAAATTGCCTAAAAAAAAAATCAAAAAAAGTGCCTTTCTAAATTTTTTCGTAAATTTGCACGTCTTTTAGGTAAAAGATAGGTTAAGTATTTGGGAATCAAATATTTAGCTTTTATGGTCTAACAATAAAGAATTGCCCAAACAGCGTCAGGTGCAGTTCGGTTTATCAAAAGACGCTTCAAGAACAACAATGGCAGAAGTTGCAGAATTTAATTGGGACAATCAGGTCAAAGGCTTAGGAAGTGGTTATACACCCGCCGAAAGACTGAAAATGATGGAGTTGTATGAAAACGCTTCATCAATGGTTAAAGAAAAAGAAGTCATCGAAGGAGTAGTGGTAAGCATTGGCGACCGCGATGTGGTAGTGAATGTAGGGTTCAAATGCGATGGACTTATTCCTGTGGCAGAGTTTCGCGATATGGCGGAATTGAAAGTAGGCGATACGGTTGAAGTATATGTCGAAAATCAAGAAGATGCGGAAGGTCAATTGGTTTTGTCCCGTAAAAAAGCCAAAGTCGTTAAGGCATGGCAGAACATCGAAGCCGCTTTGCAAAATGACGTAATTATCGAGGGAGTTATCAAACGCCGCACAAAAGGTGGTTTGATAGTGGATATTTTCAGCATCGAGGCTTTCTTGCCAGGTTCTCAAATAGACGTAAAACCAATCCGCGATTTTGATGTATTTGTTGGCAAAAAAATGGAAGTAAAAGTGGTCAAAATCAATTATGCTAACGACAACGTAGTGGTTTCGCATAAAGTTTTGATCGAAAAAGATTTGGAAAAACAAAAAACAGAAATCCTCAACAACCTCGAACGCGGTCAGGTACTCGAAGGCGTGATCAAAAACATGACCAATTTCGGTGTATTCATCGATTTGGGTGGTGTCGATGGTTTGTTGCATATTACAGATATTTCGTGGGGACGCATTAGCCACCCAGAAGAAGTATTGAAACTTGATCAAAAAGTAAATATCGTAGTGCTTGATTTTGACGAAGCCAAAAAACGTATCTCTTTGGGTATGAAGCAGTTAATAGCTCACCCTTGGGATAGCTTGCCTGCTGATATTCAGGTGGGTACGCGCGT
>JAAFHK010000281.1:4196-5717 GCA_013297565.1 Cytophagales bacterium | reverse complement strand
GCCACTTGCGGGAGGTCCCGCCGAGGAGGTGGGTTTGCAGTCGGGCGATAAAATTATTAAAGTTAATAAGGCAGATGTAACAGGTAAAAAAATCAATACTCAAGATGTTTTTAAACATTTGAAAGGAAAAGGCGGCACAAAGGTAGTCCTGAGCATTTTACGAAAAAACACGCCAAAACCGCTTGAATTTACGATTACAAGAGGGAAAATCCCAATTCACACCGTTGATGCAGGTTACATGATGGACTCGAAAACGGGTTATATCAAAGTGAATCGGTTTGGGGCGAAAACCTACGAAGAGTTTAAAGAATCGTTGGAAAAATTGACCAGACAGGGCATGACACAGTTGGTTTTGGATTTGCGGGACAATCCTGGTGGGTACATGGGCGCTGCGATCAAAATAGCAGATGAGTTGATTGTGGCGAATCGCAAAATTGTTTATACAAAGGGCAAAGAAGAACGCTTTGATGAGGAAGCCGAAAGCAAAGATGAGGGAATTTTTGAAAAAGGGGCAGTAGTCGCCTTGATCAACGAAGGTAGCGCTTCGGCATCGGAAATTGTAGCGGGTGCTTTGCAGGACAACGACAGGGCTTTGATAGTCGGTCGGCGTTCGTATGGAAAAGGTTTGGTACAAAAACCGATTGATTTGATTGATGGCTCGGAATTGCGTTTGACTATTTCGCGCTATTATACGCCAAGCGGTCGTTCGATCCAAAAACCCTACGAAAAAGGCAATCACGAAGAATACGAACAGGATTATTACAACAGAGTTCAACATGGCGAACTTTATAATCCCGATAGTTCGATTCTGGACGAAAAAAAGGTTTTCAAAACCCGAAACGGTCGAAAAGTGTATGGCGGTGGCGGCATTATGCCTGATTATTTTGTAGCAAGGGATACAAGCTATTATAGTGCTTACCTAAACAGCCTCTACGGAGCAAACGTGATTCGGGAATATGCCCTGAATTATGCCAACGATCACCGCAAAAAACTGCAAGCCATGACTTTAACCCAATTCGACAAACAGTTTGAAGTTACTGATGCCATGCTTGCCGAAGTAGTCAAAATGGGCGAAGAAAGCAAGGTAAAAGTGAATGAAGCAGGTTTGGAAAAATCTAAAAAATTCCTGAAAAACCAAATTAAAGCCCTAATAGCCAAGACTTTTTGGCAAAATGAAGGACTTTTCAAAATCCTTGAGTCCGATGACGAAGTTTTGCAAAAAGCCTTACAGGTTTTTGGCGAAGCCAAAAAACTCGAAACAGGTACTGTAAGCGAAAAGCGATAAATTTCGTAGACTTTATTTTCCTAAACCCGCAAGGTCTTCAAAACCTTGCGGGTTTTTCAATTTTCCGTTCCAATGCTATTTTCGATACTGGCAAAATCTTTGATTTGGGGCAAATCCTGAAGTTGATTGATCCCAAAATAATCCATAAATTTTTGGGTAGTGCCATACAAAAGCGGTTTTCCAATCGTTTCTGCTTTGCCTCTGATCTCAATAAGTTCTTTTTCTAATAGTTTTTG
>JAAFHK010000281.1:0-4186 GCA_013297565.1 Cytophagales bacterium | reverse complement strand
CGCCTCTTATTTTCTCAATTCCTCCCTTCGCAATCGGCTGTCGGTACGCAATGATCGCAAGCGTTTCCATTGCCGCCGTGGAAAGACGTTTTTTCGAATGTTGTTTGAGCAAAACCGTAACACTCGCCTCGTAAGCCGCTTTAGTCAAGAATTGATAACCACCACCCGAAAAAACAATCTGCAAAGCCGTATTTTTTTCCAAATATTCCTCTACCAAAGCCTCAACTTCCGCCCGTATCCATTCCATTTCCAAATCCTGCTCAAAAACTTCAGAAAGGCAACGGTGCAAATCTTCCAGACTAAGCGGCGTTTCGGCACAAAAAATAAGGGCTTCGAGGTGTTGTTTAAAATTCATTTTATTTGTATTAGAGTTTATGAGTAATTTGTAAAACGCCCTTTAGGGTGTTTGTAATTTATTGAAAATCAAGTATTTAAACGCACCCTAAAGGGTACGATACATTTTGTTCATAAACTTTATTTGTATTTTTATTCTGCAAAACAAAAAAAATTTCCACATGGTATCAGTTCTAATGGAGTGCAATACAGCTTTGGGGAGATAGCAACTTATTTCTATCAACACGATTCGTACAAAATAGTAGAACCATAAAAATATGCTTTTAAACCATTTGGAAGCCAATTTTCAAATTATTACAAACACTGAAAATCAAAAGCATATCAAATTATTAATTTTTTTTTAGAAAGGACGTAAATATGCAATATAAATTTTCCAAAAGTAGTGTTTTTTTTATTTAATCCAAAATTATTTTATATTAAAAAATTATTAATTGTTTTAATCATTTGTTAATCAATATTTTATATTTAAAAACATTGATTAAAATAAATATTAATTCATATTAAATTAATATTTATTAAATAATATTCATATTTAATTAATATTTTGGTTACTTGTAATTCAAAATAAAACCTCACCTTTGCACCATAAATCAAACGACAAAATAACGTTTATGAAAAACATCTTGAATTTGCCTATTATTCTAACGTTGGTAGTTCTTTTGAGCTTCAACGCCGCTTTCGCAAGCGATGACTTTCCATATATTTTACATGGTATGGGAAAAAGTAGCAAAATTTATTTTGCTTATAACCAAAAACCTGAAGGTGCAGTAAGTTTGCGAATCTTTGATGAAAAAGGATTTATGATCTACACTTCCACAATGCACGATGCCCGTAAAGCCGTTTTGTTTGACCTAAAAGAATTTGGAACGGGTAAATACAAGGTGGAAATCAGTGCAGGCGGTACAACGGAAAGCAAAGAAGTAAGTGTAGGCGATAGCAAAAAATTAGGAAATGCCAAAATGGTTTTGCCTAAAGAAGTGAAAAAAAATCAGGTAGAAGTTATCTACTTGAATAATGATAGCGAAGTGGTGATTAGTATTACAGACTCTCGAGGCAATGTAGTCTATACTGAAACTTCGGATTTGAAAAATTATCGCCGCTTGTTTAATACTTCCAAACTTGCCAAAGGAACTTACTCCTTTCGCATGGAACAAGACGGGCAAGTAATAACAGAAACGTACACCGTTGAATAATTTTGGTTGTGTTTTTGTTATGATGAGCATTTGAAATAGGCTCATATTGAAATTATTTTTTTTTGGGTGAAAAAAAAATGGATAAAAAGAAGTGCGTTTTTAACGCACTTTTTTTTGTTTAAGCCTTTTGGGTACTCACTTCCAAGGAAATAGGAACAGCCAAATAATCCATTAAACGGTATTTTTCACAAATCACTTCGGCGTATTTTTCAGAATAATAAGGTCCAATAAAATAGGCATACCCTCCCCCAAAACTTTGCCTTTGGGCTTCGGGCAGAATTTCCTTAATATCTTTGTCTTGGTATTTGCTTTGCGGAATAATTGCCACATTATAGAGAGATTTGAGGCTATTTTGATTGACATAATTTCCAATAAGCCCCAGAAGTTCTGCCAAAATCAATTCTTCTTCGTCCGAAATATCATTATCCACATTGACCAAATTGCTGATCAAATCTCCCAATTGGGAGGCTTGTTCCATGGGCGGCGCAGTTGCCAAATAATGCTCCATCGAACGCCGCAGGCGGTCATAATTAAATTGCCCATTTTTCATGCGTTTTTCCAAATCCGCCCAGTTAATTTTAATGCTCCATGATTTGGCGAAAGATTGGATAAAGCGTTTTTCTTTGTTTGCCAACTGATTGTCGATCAGGGCAACTTGAGTCAGGATGTCCAATATTTTTTCGGCGTGCGAAGGACGAAACAAAGACATCGCCAAGTTTGCCGTTTCTGCCCGTTCTGAACGCAAAGCCTGTTTGATCAATGTCCAAAAAGGTTTGTTTTTTCGGTCTTCGATCCAAAGCCCCGCCCCAATCAAAACCTGAACTATAGCCGCCAGTAAATAAATCACCCGATCTGCCGCCCCAAACCAATGACTCGAACGGATAAAATCGATCAGCATAAGCGTAATGGCAGTAATGGCAATAAATCGCCCAAAAAGTGAAATACTTTCAGCCACTACAGCCAAATGTTTTCGTTTCCAAAGTTTGTTGAGGGTAAGATAGACATTGATAGCGGCAAAAACGACCGATCCAATCGTCATCAATTCGATTATTTTTATGAGTATTTCCATGTTAGATTTATAAATAATTTTGTAACACGTCCCTTAGGGTATGTAAATTATTGGTTTTTAGTTTTAAGAAACACCCTGAAGGGTGTTTTACTTTTATTTTACTTTTTCTAATTTTTTGCGGTGTGGTCTGAAAAACCGATATTCTTCGCCTGTACTCTGAACAGGAATACAAACACAATCCCAATCTGCATATTTTTCACACATGGCTTCGGCATAGCGCAAAGAATGATAATGTCCAAGTACATAACACTCGCCACCTGCCAATGCTTTAGGTTTGATTTTGTCGGGCATTCTGTCGCGTATATAAAGTTCTTGCTCCTCATTTTGCGGAATTAATGCCACATGATACCAAACCGCCACTTCGGTTTTGTAGATGTAAGTCGACATAATTGCCGTCAATTCGGTAATCATGAGTTCTTCTTCGGGCGAAATATCATCGTCTATTTTGACCAAAGCATTGATCACATCACGCAACTGTGTAACTTGCTCGGTAGGTGGGTATGATCCCAGATAGTTTTTCAACAGACTGCTCAATTTTTGGAAGCGCGTGGGATCGGTTTTTAGGTTTTCAAAATCCGACCAGTCGATCTTGATATTCCAATTTCGGGCAAAATTTTCTATAAATTCTTTTTCACGCTGGTCGACACGGGCATCTAAAGCCGCCACTTCTTTCAAAATATCGATCACCCGATCTGCCGCCGCAGGTTTGAAAAGAGAAAAAGCCAAATCAGTCGATTCTTGTTTTTCGAGTTTCAAGGAGTCTTTGAACAGCCTCCAAAAACCTTTTTTGCGTTGTGCATCAACCCAATATCCTGTTCCTACAAAAATTTGGACAATTTCCGAAGTAACCAAAATAGTCATGTTGATAAAACCTTGCCACTGTTGGTGAAGAATAAAATTGATCGTAAGGATTGTAACAGCCGTAATAGCCACCAAACGTCCCGCTATCGAAATACTTTCGGCTACGGCGCGGTGGTGTTTTCTGCTCCAAAGTTTATTTAAGGTCAGATAAACGTTCAGAATAGTAAAAACGACCGAAAGCGAGGTAATAATTACACCCGCATCTACGTATTCTTCTAATGTTTCCATAAAAAGGAATATACTATCGAGTAAAGGCTTCGGCATACAAACTAAGTTTTTTGTAACCTTGCTTACTCAAAATGTTTGCCATTACGCCTTTTCTTTGGCTTTTTGTTAAAATGTTTTGTAGTTTTTTATTTTTGGAACAAAGAGCAAAGTACTTTTGTTAGCAAATTTGTTTTATTTTGCCTGTAAAATGCTTGAAATAAACTAAAAAAGGTTAATTTTGCGTGTTGATTTTTTACTTACTTAATTTTTCCAAGAAATGAAAAAAATATTTTTTTCCGTACTCATGCTATCTGTGGTTTTTCTTTTCGCTTGCCAACAAGGTCAAGACAAAAAAAATGATGAGCAAACGACAAGTGCCAATAGTCCTGAAGCCTACATTTCCGAATTGGAACGCTTGCAAGCCCTTTCACAAGATTTGGCTCAAGCCGTAACCGACAACAAGGCTGAAACTGATCTGCAAAAATCTTTTACAGAACTCAAA
>JAAFHK010000280.1 GCA_013297565.1 Cytophagales bacterium | reverse complement strand
TAATAAGGAGCATATTTACGCATTTTGTAATGAAACAAATCGGCATTATACCCTTCCAAATGCCGCAAAAAATCCCATTCCAAACCCAAATTTAGGATTATTCCGCTTAAGAATAAAAATAAAAAGGCAAGTAGAACATAAAAAGGGTTGATCGTTCGGTAGTGCTGCACCAAAGCCAAAATTCCGACCAGAACTGTAAAAATAAGGGCAGGCGTGCTTACAAACGCCAAATTCAGGTAACTTGTGCCGCCCATCGTGGCAGTTACGAAACCGTTAAGCCAAAGGTCAAAATAATGATAACGTACCAAACCATGAAAATTTTTGTCCAAAAGATTGGCGGCGTGGTGGATATTTTCCTCGCCCGTTATGATCAAATACTGCGAAATATCGGCATACCAAAGCATATCGGCAAAGGGCATTTTGAAGGGAAAACCTTCGGAATAAGTGCTAATAATGACTTCCCAAGAAAAAATAACGATTCCTAAGAAGAATAAAATAGGAATAAAAAACCATTTTGTGCGGTGAGTTTGCACTTTTTGCGAATTGCTTTGCGTTTTGTTCCAATAATAATCCAATACCACAAAACCCAGAGGAATAAATTGGAGAAAAACGGTTTTTCCGAAGGTAAAAAATAAGGCGCTAAGCAAGCAAATCGTCAGTTTGCCCAGAAAAAGATTATAAAAAGTATCTGTAAAAAATGATTGTTTTTCCAAATAATTCCGCAACAAAAAGCGGATAGTTTTACCCACAAAATAGGACAAAAGCAAGAAAAAAAGAAAACGTCCAAAATAAGGGCTTACGGCGTTGAATAGCATAGGTTTGTCGTCTTACAAGAATTTTTTTGCGAAAATACTATTTTTTTGCGAAAAAGGGAAAAAATAGCAACAAAACAAAACCGTATTCTTACTTTTGCCAAAATGCAATTTTATTAAAAATGAAAAACAACCCTGTTTTGTTCCAAATAAATAAACTTATTGATTTTCAGGCAATTACCGAAGATCAGATCACAGAAGCTACAGCCGAAATTCAGGCTGAAGCCCAAAGACTTTTACAACATATTTTCCAAAGAGAACCGAGTTACGAAAACACTTTACAAACGTATGATCGCCTAAATTATCGTTTGGGAGGGGTTTATGGGGTGCTTTCGCTTTTGGCAAATGTTTCACCACAAGATGCCATTCGCCTCAAAGCCTACGAAGCGGTGCAGGAATTGGAAGTTTTTATGAATGCCCTCCAGCTCAATGAGGAACTTTATCAAGCATTCAAACGCTACGAAAAAACCCCCGAAGCCCAAAAATTGGAAGGTTATAAAGCAAAATTTTTGAGAGAAACTGTAGCAGATTTTGAAAGAAGCGGTTTTGCTTTGCCTGCCGCAGAAAGGAAGGTTTTAGAAAATTGGCAAAATGAATTAAGCCGTTTGACCAACGAATTTCAGAAGAATATTGCTGAATATCAGGACTTTATCCTCCTTGAGGAAACCCAAACTCAAGGTTTGCCCAAGGAGTATTTGGCGCAACACCGTACCGAAAACGGACAGTACAAAATTACTTTGGATTCTCCCTCGTTTCAGCCTTTTATGCAGATGGCGGAATCCGAAGCGGATCGTAAAACGCTATATATCAAATACTTAAACCGTTCTAAAGATACCAATTTGTCTATTTTGCAAGCCGTTTTGCTTTTGCGCAAACAGATAGCCAATTTATTAGGTTTCCAAACTTTTGCCCAATACCGCCTTTCAGGGCGAATGATGGCAAAACTACCCAGCAAAGTATGGGATTTCGAAACCGAACTAACCGCCCAAGTTCGCCCAAAAGCCCAAGCCGATTATGCCGAACTTTTGGAAGTAAAAAACAAACGAACAGGGCAAAAACATACACAACTGAACGCATGGGAAAAAGAGTATTTTCAGCGTTTCTTGCTCAAAGAAAAATACAGCGTGGATACGGAAAAAGTCAAAGAATATTTCGAACTTGATAGTGTGATCGGGGGACTTTTCCAAATTACAGAAAAACTTTTTGGTGTCCAAATTCAAGAAAAACAAGGTGTTTCAGTTTGGCAGGAAGAAGTCCGATATTTTGAAGTCATTGAAAATCAACAGGTTATTGGACGTTTTTATTTGGATTTGTTCCCTCGTCCCAATAAATACGGTCATGCGGCTTGTTTCCCCATGATTGCCGCTTGCCAGACTTCCGAAGGTTGGCAGGAGCCTGTTTTGGCTTTGGTTTGCAATTTTCCAAAACCAAGTTCTCAACAGCCTTCTCTTTTGCGACACGGTGAGGTCGAAACCCTGTTTCACGAATTTGGTCATGCCTTACACTGTTTGCTAAGTACTTCAAAATTAGCAAGTTATGCAGGCACAAGCACCGCACGTGATTTTGTAGAAGTGCCTTCCCAACTGTTCGAAAATTGGGCTTGGCAATACGAATCGCTGAAACTTTTTGCCAAACATTACCAAACGCAAGAAATTTTACCAAAAGAAATGTTTGAAAAAATGTGGCTTGCCAAAAATGTAGGTTCAGGAATCCACACGCTTCAACAGGTTTTTTATGGAAGTTATGACCTTGCTTTGCACGACCGCTACGATCCTGAAAATCAGACAGATACTACAGTGGTTTTGAAACAATTACAATCTGAAATCAGCCTTTTTCCGTATTTGGAAAATACGCATTTTCAGGCAGGTTTTGGGCATTTGATGGGTTATGAGGCTTCGTATTATGGTTATATGTGGGCTTTGGTTTTTGCTGAAGATGCTTTTTCTGTTTTTGAAAAAAATGGCATTTTAAATCCCGAATTTGGAAAAAAATACCGTGAAACCATTTTAGCAAAAGGCGGATCGGAAGACGAAGAACAATTATTGATTGATTTTTTGGGACGAAAACCCAATAATCAGGCGTTTTTGAAGTCTTTAGGTTTGTAGGTTTTACAAAATTAGGACTTACGCAATTTTGAAAAATTAGCAAACTAAAGCAAGTCTGACCGTAGGTCTGACGTTTAAATACTGCTTTTTCGTGCGTCAGACCTACGGTCAGACTTTAATTGCGTAAGTTCTAAAAATACAGTAGCGGTTTTTATTTAATCAAACATCATGGAATGGCTTATCGCACTTTTTACCGAAAACTCCGTAGCGAATGCGGTTTTGGTCTATAGTTTAGTGATTTTTTTGGGGGTAAGTTTAGGGAAAATCGGTTTTAAGGGCGTAAATTTGGGTATTGCGGGAGTTCTTTTCGTAGGTATTTTTTTTGGGCATTGGGGTTTTTCTGTTCCCGAAGAAGTCTGCCATTTTATTCGAGAATTTGGTTTGATTCTATTTGTTTATACGATTGGTTTGCAGGTCGGTCCCAGCTTTTTTTCTTCCTTTCGCAAGGAGGGCATTACGCTAAATCTCTTAGGAGTCGGTTTGGTAGTTTTAGGAGTTTTGGTTACTTTCTTGGTTTATTATTTTGGAAAATTGCCCGTTTCGGTTGCTGTAGGGCTTATGTCTGGAGCTGTAACCAATACACCAGGGCTTGGGGCGGCACAGCAAACCCTATCCGATATTCAAGCAAGCACGCCCAGTTTTACCTTTATTCCACCCGTTTTGGCGTATGCCGTAGCCTATCCTTTCGGTGTTTTTGGTGTAATTTTATCGATGCTTTTTGTCAAATGGGTTTTCAAGATAGACCTTAGCAAAGAGGTAGCGCAAGACAGGGAAACACAGGAAAAAACGAAACCCAAGCCTGAAAGCACAAGTTTTGTGGTCGAAAATCCACAAATTCTGGGCAAATCTATTAGTATTTTGAGTGAAATTATGGAAACGCAAGTAATAGTTTCACGCATTTTGCAAAATGGCGAAATTATTACGCCTTCTGCCGAAACTCTTTTGGAAGAAGGAAATGTTTTGCGGGTTGTGGGCATGAAAAAGGAATTAGAAAAACTGGAATTGTTGATCGGACGAAAATCCGAACTTGATCTTAAGCAATCGATCCCGACTCAAACCCAAAAACACTTAGCTAATCGTACCATTGTTGTTACTCAAAAACAAGTTTTGGGTAAAAATTTGGCACATTTGCAGATTCGAAACCGTTTTGGAGTGAATGTTACCCGAATCGAAAGGGCAGGCATCGAACTGATTGCCATGTCCGATATGCCTTTACATTTTGGCGATAAGTTGCGGGTTGTAGGTACGGAGGAGGATATAAATCGTTTTGCTAAAGAAGTTGGTAATTCAGTCAAACACCTTCAGCACCCTAACGTGGGGGCTATTTTTATTGGCATTACTCTGGGCGTGATTTTTGGCAGTATTCCTATTTATTTGCCCAATATTCCTATTCCCCTTAAACTGGGTTTGGCAGGCGGTCCCTTAATTGTAGCAATTTTGTTTGGAAAATATGGACAAATCAAAGGCTTTACGACTTATGTTTCGACAAGTGCCAATTTAATGCTAAGAGAAATTGGAATCATACTGTTTTTGGCAAGCGTTGGGATCAAAGCAGGCGAAAGTTTTTGGCAAACACTTAGCGAAGGGGATGGGAAAATTTGGATACTTTTTGGTTTATTGATTACTTTTATTCCCCTTTTTACGATTGGTTTTGTGGCACGTTTTTTTTTAAAGAAAAATTATTTGGAAATTTGCGGACTTTTGGCAGGTTCATCAACTTGTCCGCCTGCCTTGGCGTTTGCTTCAGCTTTTACCGATTCGGACAAACCCGCTTTTACCTACGCCACCGTGTTTCCTTTGATCACTTTTTGCCGAATTTTGGTTGCCCAATTATTGATCTTGTTTTTGCTTTGAAAAAAAAATTAATACTAACCACTTTTTTGAACCAATAATTGAAAATTCGTGGTGTATAAGATCAATAATATCTCACTTATATACTGAAACTAAATTGATCTTTGGTCGTAAAACGAACATTCTTATTCGTTTCTGGGCGAACAAGAATGTTCGCCGTACAAAAGCATTCGTTGATTGAGTATAACTTGGTACAAAACACAAAAACACTTCGAAAAACCTACGCGATAGTCTTTTTGAAGTGTTTTTTTGATATTGTGAATAAAGGTACGCATAGCGTTTCTACCTTTTTTTTCTTCCAAATAATTGCATCACCAACTGAACCACACTAATAATAGCGGGCAGAATATTCAAAAGACTGCGTATGAGGCTTCCAAAATCAACGTTTGAACCCGAACGAGGCACATTGTTTTGCGAACTTCCCGAATCGTTACCTTGATTTTGGCTTTCCAATTCGTCATCATTGACCATTCTAACAGGCATATTTTTAATTGTTTTGGGTAAAACCATTTATTTCGTTGCTAAGATACCTATTTTTATTTATTTGTGATGTACTTCCAACATTTTTTTCAAAACAGCCTGCGCCGCCCAAACCCGATTGGCGGCTTGTGGTAAAATCAAAGATCGCTTTCCATCAATGACTTCATCACTGACTATCACATTTCGGCGAACAGGTAAGCAGTGCATAAAGTACGCATTATCAGTGAGTTGCATTTTTTCTTGATCCACTATCCAATCGTTTTTTTGGTAAGGTGTTTTGCCATACTCTTTATAGGAAGACCAATTTTTGGCATAAATAAAATGCGCCCCCTCAAATGCTTTCCGCTGATCGTATTCTATTTTTGCCCCGTGTGTAAAGTTCGTATCCAATTCGTACCCTTCTGGGTGCGTAATGACCAATTCGTAGCCTGCTTTTCCGATCCATTGAGCAAAAGAATTTGGCACAGCCTGTGGCAA
>JAAFHK010000283.1 GCA_013297565.1 Cytophagales bacterium | reverse complement strand
TCTATTTTCAAATTCCTGACGCTTACATTGGGCGTGGTAGCATAACATACGCCACGCTTGAAACTCCGACTACTTGCCTTTTTGATTTCCGTAAAAACATACGCCGAATACGCCCCATCGGTCGCTACCCGACTGATGACGATCTGGGGTGGAATTTCTTTGATAAAAACGTCTTCCAACACGTCTTTGTCCTTATCGGTATTACAAGCAAAGGCAAAAAACAAGGAAAATATAAAATAAAGTGCTTTTTTCATGGTAGTTTTTTGTTTATTTTTGTGAGAACCTAAGAAAAAAATAAAGATGAATAAAGAGAAAAAACAGCCGAGTTCCTATTCGGATTTTACCCTGACCGACTTGCAAACGCTATTTGGTATCCAAAGCCAATATCAAAACTTGCAACTGCCTGCTAAAGATTTTGCAATTCCTGAATGGCTACCTGCTTTCCTGAACGCCCACAAAGGTCTGCCCAATGCGACCGAAAAGGCAAAATCCGAAACGCTAATTACCCCTGTGATGATTGCCTTTTATGAGGCAAACAAAACCCGATTCAATTATTTTTCAGGTTATACCTTTGATGTTGCCCCCGAAAAAGCCCTCAAAGGACGCTGTGATTATTTGCTCTCCAAAAGCACCCTGCCCGAAATAGATGCCCCTGTGTTTGGGATTTTCGAGGCAAAAGATGACAATTTAGAACATTGGTACGGACAATGCGGGGCGGAAATGTACGCCGCTTTGCTGTTCAATCAGGAACGAAACCAACCCTATTCGGTCATTCATGGGGCGGTTTCGAACGGACTGACTTGGCAATTTCTGCGTTTCGAAAACTCCCAACTGCTGATCGATACCGAATATTACACCCTTTCCAATCTTTCCCTGCTTTTAGGCACTTTGCAAGGGATTTTGGAATTTTATGGGTGATTAATCTTCGATTCTGATTTGCCATTTTCCTTTGTTAGCAATGAGTATCATTCCACTTTGAACTTTGCCTCCAGCCTCGTAAGATATATCTACCCTTATAGAAGTGGCTTTCCGAAATGACATAAAAATGTCATTTGAGGAATCAAATGTTTTTGCTTCTTCACCACTTTCGTCATTGGGGGTAATCGTAACATTTGTCCATTCAGCATCTTCAAACAAAATGTCATCGTTATCGATAAAAGTTTCGATGTTATCGACAGCATTATCTGTCTTTAGCACATAAATTTTTACGCCATCAGTGCTTTTGTAAAGCTTCGATTGTTCTTTGGTTTCCCTTTCGAGTTGCGCCCATCTTTCACGACTTCTACGCTCCCGTTCTAATTTTTCTTGGTATTTATTCTGCCATTTTTCAGGGCTGTATTCTTCCTCTGCATAAAAATCATAGACTTTTCCTGAAGGTAATCCATTTTTGGCTAAATGAATCCATTTATTTTGAAGGTCTGCCTGTGATTTGGTTAAATGGTTTGGCATCACCTCCGCATTTAACTGTGTATTTTTTATACTAAGCACTTTGGTAATTACAGCAGATTCGGCAATATTAACACCGTCTTTTTTCATAAAACTCCCAAATCCTATTTTTACAGCATAAATGGCTTTGCGATTCGTAGGCAAGTTTGGGATATAATATTTCTCTTCAGTAGAAGTGAGCAAGTCTTCTTGAGTAGAGGCTTTATCCATAGCATTAGCCATTTTGCCATCTCCAAAAGCACGATTCAAATCTTTAATAATTCCAATCGTATTACCTAAAGTTCCCTTAGTAGAAAAATCTTGTTTTCGATATAAATCTCCGTTAGCTGTTAAAACAAGTGGCAAATCAAACTTGCTGTTGTTCCTAATTTCACCGTATATTAGGCAATCCATTTCGCCTTCTTCATATACTCTACCTGCTGTAAGTTGCGTGTTTGCAAGCCATTCGTTCCAATTAGGATTGCTTGGTTCAAGCATATTTTGGGATACAATCTGAACATTTTTGAGTTCATCTTTCAACTTTTCCCAAATCACCCGATCAGCCACCGTAGTGGTAGTACCATATTTTTTTCCGTCATTTTGGGCAAAATAACGTACATTACCAATAAGTTTATTCCCTTTTTCAAACTTTGGGTATTGCAAATCCCAATACAAGTTTAAAATTGAGTAAGCCTTATCGGAAAAAATTAACCATTGGTAGCGGTCTAATAAATTGAAATAACTTTGCTCCAAATTAATCGAACTAAGCAAAAAAACGGCACGAAAATACCCTCTTTTCCCACCGTTGTTAGAAGAATTGATATTTGGAATATCTTTTTTGTCCAACCAAAAATCTGTTCCATATAATTGCCTAATTTTTTCAATATCCGTTTTTAAGGTGTTATCATCAAAAATATTCAACAGAAGTTGTTTTTTAAGAACCGTTTGGGGATAGGTCTGTAAAAAACGAATGGCATCGGTGGGGTTTTGAGTGTTTTGAAAAATTTTATTTTCTGCAACTGTATGCAAGTTTGGATAAAGTCTAACCGCCGCATATTGTTCATCTAAACCATTACTCATGTTTAGGTATTTCTCTTGCATTTGCGTAGCATAGGCATTATTGGGCAATACTTTACTGAGCAAGGTTTCGTAGTCCGAACGGCTAAAATTCGAGCTTTCCAAGCATTGTTTGGCTATTTGGTCTTTTCGGCTACTGTTCGGAAAGGCTTTGACAAAAATCATGGCATCTTTGAGGTTTTTAACCACAAAAATAGGTTCAGCCGATCTCGAAATGACTTGATAATCCGTAGAATTATCCGCCAAAATGAGGTAATCTGTGCCGTATTTTCGGTTGTAGCGGTCTATCCATTTCGGATCGGTATTGCGGGTTTTGCCTTGCCCACTCATCATGTGCAAAATACTCGATATGCCATAGCCGACCGCCGCCCCAATCACGGCATTGAGGGCATCGTTACTGCTTTTTTGATTGTTGCCATCATAAAAAGTCGTAACCTTCGCGCTATAGGCAAAACTTGCCCCTGCTCCCGCCATGCCCAACTGCGTAAGTACGCCCACAGGTGAGGCTTTGCGTTTGTAGTGCGCTCCTGAAAGGTTATAAATTTTATTGGCTTGATCGACCGCATACGTATCGGCGTAGGGCTTATTGACGACACAGGATTGGGTAAGAAAAAGCCCTAATAAAAGGAAAAAAGTAAGGTTTTTCATAGGTTTTATGGGTTAGTTTTGGTGAAATAAAAAACGACTTTCTGCACCTTTGATAAAAGATAACAGACTACGAGCCTCTTTTTCTGTTTTTTTGAAAGCAGTGGCTTTTTCTGCATATTTCTTGGCTTCCGTAAAATTTTCAGCCCAAAGCGCTATCAAACTTGCATTATGATAAAAATAACCTGCGTTTTTTTCGTGAAATTTGGCTTTTTTATCCTCAAGGTTGATGTTAGCCAATTCCTTTTCATAGGTTTTTAAACTTTCTGTAAAAAAGTTTTTGGCTTCTTGGGTACTGCGCTGATTGGCGTATTGATTCATGGAATTATACAAGGCATTCAGTTGTGAATAATCATGTTTTTTGCCTTCAAAGACATAAAAATTTTCTGTGCGTTCGGCTTGGAACGGAAAAATGTCGCAACCCGCCAATTCGAGGCTGATCTTGGTAAATAAAAAAGGTGTGATTTGATTAAGGCAATACGAATGAGGCACTGAAATTCCCCTGATTTGTTGGGCGAACCGAGCATTTACCTCGCTTTCAGGGTAGGTAGTGCTAAATACTTCTTCGCCTGAAAAGATCGGTCTTTCGAATAAGGTTTTCCCTTGCTTTTCGATCTGCAAAACCGCTTTCATGCTAAAATCAAAGTTTTTTCCAAAAAACACAATTTCATACCCGCCGCCTTCGTGCCGCCTTTTGTATTCTTCGGCTTTGCTGATACAAACACGAGAAAATAAAAGCCTCATGATAACATCTCCCTCTTTTTCGACACGTTTCAAATTGCCCAAAGAAATACCATTAAAATATTTCTCTTTGACATCTACGATCAAAATATCACGGTATTTGTATTTGCTTGGTTTGGTGTAATCCACTTTTTCCTCAACCAATTCATAGGGATAGTAAAAGTGAATGCGCTCCTTACATTTGTCTTGGAAACTGTATTTTTTCTCATAGTCCCAATCTATTTCAATTTGAAAGGTCTTTGCCTCAATTTTTTCTTTTGTCATGGGCAAAAGCAACCAAGAAAAACGGACTGTTTCTGCTTTTTGCCCAAAAATAAGCAAGGGCAAAATGTAGAAAAAAATGAATAGGTATAATTTTTTCATGATTTTATTATGCTTAAAAATTTAGAATGTACGCCAAGAAAAGAAATACAAACCATCATAAAAGGCTACGGCAACTTCTTCCGAAGTGTCCGATTTGAAAGGAATAGGCGTTTGAGGCGTACTACTTTGCCGTTTCTGATTCATCAAAAACTTTTCTAAAGTTACACCATACGGGGTAATATGAAAAAAGTCAATTCGTGTGTCCGTATCTGTGGCAAAAGCAATGTGTTCTTTGGAAAAGGCAATCGTTTTGCAGTGTGTTTTGGATTTGCCCAAACGAACACCTTGATAATTTTTTTGAAAAATCTCAACTTCTGTCCAAATCGGCGGAAATATCATAAAAAGTGGCTTTATTGACTTCATTTTGCCCCACAAAACCTCTGTAGGTATAAATGAGTGTATCGTTTTTGTAAAAACGCATAGCCCCAAGTTCCCCGCCCGTAGGTTTTTGTTTGATGATTTTTCCCGAAAAATCTGACCAAATTAGGCTACTTTCCGCTTTTTTAGGATTAATGCCTACCACAATTTGATCGTGAGAACGTACATAAGACATACCTGCAAATTGGTCTTTCTCTTTCAAAAAATTGTTCAAGGAAACAATTTGGTTATTTTCCAAATTCAAGACTATCAAAGTAGAAGCACTTCCTACGATTACGTTTTTTCTATCCAAACCAATTTCGAGATACGTAGGATAATTTCCTTTTCGAAAATTAAAATGCTCGGAAAGAGCAATATCACGCTTCAAAAACGTATTCAGGCGAGTATCCCAAATATGTAACTTGCTTTGATAATCGCAGATAAATAAAAAAGGGGCGTATTGGGAAACAGAAACCTGCGAAATCTCGATTTCTTTGGGTAATTCGATAATCTCGATTTTATTTTCTTCCGATTCTTTCCCCAATTTCACATAAGCCACTTTATTGACTGCTTTTAATCCCTTGAGTTCCATTTTCAAGAAATAATATGTGTTATCATAAAAGCCAATAGGGTTGCCTGTAGTTTGGATTGAAAGTCGGGCTTCAGGGTAATTATTTTCGGAAAAAGTTTGCACATTAATTTGTCCTAAAACTTCATTTCCTAAGAGAGAAATAAGAAAAATACCGATCAAACGGTGAAAAAACTTGAGAGTTTTCATACGAAACATTGTTTTTAGGTTCAAAAAATTTATTTATTCAGCAGTTTGCGGAACGCCAAGCTGATCGTGAATTGTTGATAATTCAGGGCTTCGTCCCCGAAGGCTTGTTTGTACTCGGCACTGAGGCTCACCGCAGGCAAGCAAGCCCGAATCCCAAATTTCCAAATCGGCGTATTGATCCCGACTCCCGACAAGGTATTGTCCTGCGTTTTTTGGCTTGTTCCGCTACCCGTAGTGGTTTTTTGGGTAAGCAAAATAGACGAACTCGCAAACCCGACACCCGCATACGGCGAAAAATGGCGAG
>JAAFHK010000028.1:12941-18464 GCA_013297565.1 Cytophagales bacterium | reverse complement strand
AAATAGGCAAAGTGATGAAAATTTTATTTAACTTATTCATTTTCAATCTGTTATTTTTTTTCTCCCAAATGCTTTTTGCCCAAACCAAAGGCAAAATGAGCGCCGAAGAACTCGACAATTTTTTGCAGAGCATCTTTGCTGTTCAGGACGAAGATATTAACTATGCCGATCTTTACGAATCTTTTTACCAACTTTATACCAACCCCATTGACCTGAACCGCGCCCAGCCTGAAGACCTAAAAGCTCTTTATTTACTTTCCGACCAGCAAATTCAAAGTTTTTACCGACACCAAGCCCAATTTGGAAAGTTCCTCTCCCTTTACGAACTGCAAGCCATCGAGCATTGGGATTTGGAAACGATCCGAAAAATTTTGCCTTTTATTCGAATTACCGAATCCAATTTTGCTCAAGATAACCGCCCTTTGCTTTCCAAGATTCTGACCGAACCGAACAATTTTTTTCTTTTGCGCTACGAACGCACTTTGCAGAAACGGCGAGGCTACCAAACAGGCAATTATTTGGGTTCGCCCGATCAGCTTTATATTCGCTTCCGCACCAGCCATTCCAAAGATTTTAGTTTGGGTTTTACCCTCGAAAAAGATGCAGGCGAAACAGGCATCGATTTCTGGTCGTTTCATGCGGCTGTTTATAATCGAAACAGGCTAAAAGCCCTTAATATTGGCGATTATCAGCTCCAATTTGGGCAAGGCTTGATCTTAACGGGAGGTTTTGGCGTGGGCAAAGGTTCGGAAACCATTATCACCACGCGCCGAAACAGTATGGGTATTTTGCCCTATAGTTCTGTGCTGGAAAGTAATTTTTTTAGAGGAATAGCCGCCACTTACGAAATTGCCCGAAATTGGGAAATTACCGCCTTTGCTTCCCAACTCCGTCAAGATGCTATTTTGCAACAGGTTGAAAACGACACAGTTAGCGAAGCCGAAGCCTTCATAAATGCCTTGCAACAAACAGGTTTTCACCGAACCGCAAGGGAACGACAAGCCAAAGGAAATATCCGAAATACAAGCTACGGAACAAACCTTACATGGCGAAAAGGGACAAACGAACTGGGTTTTACGGCACTCCGAACCGATCTTTCGACCCCGATCCTGCCCCTTGATCGGAACTATAACCAATATGAATTTCGAGGCGTTTCGAATTGGAATTTGGGACTGAATTACAGTTTTGTTTGGCAAAATTTCAACCTTTTTGGCGAAACGGCAGTTTCCAAAAGCGGAGGCATTGGGACTGTGAATGGGTTGATGGCAAGTTTGACCGAAAAATGGTTTATGGCGGCAGTTTTCAGGCACTACGACCGAAATTTGCATACTTTTTACGGCAACGCTTTCAGCGAAAATACCCGAAATATCAATGAAACAGGCTTTTATTTGGGTTTCAAATTCCAACCTTCCCGCAAAATTACTTGGACAGCCTATTTCGACCAGTTTCGTTTTGCTTGGCTCAAGTTTTTGATAGATTCGCCTTCCGATGGCTTTGAAGTTTTGACTCGCCTCACCTATACGCCTTCCCGAAACGTACAATTCTATGCCCAATACCGCAACGAAACCAAAGGCAGAAATTTGGCAAATAACGTTAATTCTCGTCTGGATTTCGTAGTGCCAAGCCAAAAACAGAATTGGCAGATCAATCTCGACACCCGAATCCCCAATATGCTGAGTCTTCGTTCGAGAGTCCAATTCAGTGATTATCAACAGCTTGGCGGACAGCGAACGCAGGGCTACGCTATAGTACAGGACATTTCGGCAGAGTACAAAGGCTTTCAGGCAAGCCTGCGTTTTGCCCTTTTCGATACGGACGATTACGACAATAGGCAATATGTTTTCGAAAAAGATGTGCAGTACGCTTTTTCTATTCCTGCGTACTATGGGCGCGGTTTTCGAAATTATTACCTGCTCGAATATAGCTTTTCCAAAAAGCTAACCCTTTGGTTTCGTTATACTTACACGCTTTATCGTCAGCAAAAAAGCATCAGTTCGGGCAACGAACGAATCGATGGAAACCGCCAAGACGAAATAAAAATGCAGTTGAGGTGGCGTTTGTAGGAATTTATTTTTATTTTTATCTTTTTAAAACCTTTTTAACACAAAACAAATATGGAAGGAACTCAAGTAACCTACTTTTTTATGGCAATTACGGTCATCGCCAGCGTATATGCCTTCAATAATGGCGCTTTGCTTACTAAATGGATGATGACTCCGAACCTTGTGCGTACCCGCAAAGAATATTACCGTTTCCTTACTTCAGGGCTGATTCATGGCGGTTGGATGCACCTTATTTTCAATATGTTCACCTTTTGGATGTTCGCAGGAAAAGTCGAATATACGTTTAATTATCTGTACGGAGAACTTGCTCCTCTTTATTTTGTCTTGTTGTATGTTGGCGGAGTCATAGTTTCCGATATTCCTACCTATTACAAACACCGTTATGATGAATATTATAATTCTTTGGGCGCTTCGGGAGGCGTTTCGGCAGTCGTTTTTGCCAGTATTTTGCTCGATCCCCTAAGCCGAATTTGTTTGTATGGTGTTTTTTGCTTACCAGGGTTTATTTTGGGAACGGTTTATTTGATCTATTCCTACGTTTATTCCAAAGAAAGTCGGGATAATATCAACCATTCGGCACACCTTTTTGGGGCGCTCTACGGAGCAGGTTTTATGGCAGTCGTAGAACCCAACGTTTTACCCGTTTTTATCCAAAAAGTATCTACTTGGAGTATTTTTTAATCTTCAAAACCTATTAAAACAGTATGCCACTTTTTCAACAAACGATCCTTCGAAAATACCAAAATGCGCTCGATAAAACCCTTTTGGAAGCAAAATGGGCAGATTTTAAAAACCATTTCCTGAATCCTGAAACGCAGGAGAATATCCGCAACAGCAAAGAGGAACAATATCAGGAGGGTTTTTTGAGGGATTTGTTTGTCAAAATTTTGGGTTATACGTTGAATCCCGATCCCAATTTTAACCTCACAACCGAACTCAAAAACGAAAAAGATTCGAAAAAAGCAGATGGGGCAATTATTCTCCCTCGCCCTCTTGGGGGTGGGGGTTCTTCCGTTATTGGAGTGATCGAACTCAAAAGCACAAATACTGTCGATTTAGGAAAGGTTGAATATCAGGCATTTGGCTATAAAAATAACCAAGCGAATTGTGTGTATGTCATTACCTCGAACTTTGAAAAATTGCGGTTTTACATCGACAATGCCATCGAACATCTGGAGTTTAATCTGTTCAAACTGACCGAAAAAGAGTTTGAAACCTTGTATCTGTGTTTGGCTTTCGAACATATCCAAAAAGGATTGCCCAAACAAATGAAAGTCGAATCCTTGCAACAAGAGGACACGATTACCAGATTGCTTTATCAGGATTACAAGGCTTTCAAAGAGGATTTGTACGAAGATTTGCTCAAAAACAATCCGCAATACGATAAACTCTTGCTTTTCCGAAAATCCCAAAAATTGTTAGACCGTTTTCTTTTCCTGTTTTTTGCCGAAGACAAAGATTTGTTGCAACCCAATTCGGTGCGACAAATTTTGAATTTTTGGATTGGACTAAAAAATTGGAATGAGCAAACTGCCAAATCTTTGTATGAAATTTTTAAGGATTTTTTTGGCTTTATTGATACGGGCAATCCGCGACAAGACATCACTGCCTATAATGGCGGACTTTTTAAGCCCGATGAAATCCTCGATTCGCTGAAAATAAGCGATCTGCTCCTCGAACGGCATAGCAAAAAACTCTCGGCGTATGACTTTGATAGTGAGGTAGATGTGAATATTTTGGGGCATATTTTCGAAAATTCCTTAAGCGAAATTGAGGAAATAGAGAGGCATTTACAAGTTGTCCGTGTCCTCACGGACGACAAAATCGACAAGGTTTCGAAACGCAAAAAAGATGGCGTTTTTTACACACCCAAATATATCACCAAATACATCATCGATAATACGATTGGCAAACTTTGCTTGGCAAAAAAAGAAGAAATGCAAATCATTGATAGTGAATACATTACAGATAAAAAACGCAAAAAACAAGAAAGCGAAAACCTGCTCGGTCGGCTACAAAACTATCGAAGCTGGCTTTTGGGTTTGCGTATTGTCGATCCTGCCTGCGGAAGCGGAGCTTTCCTAAACGAAGCCTTGAATTTTTTGATTGCCGAACACCAATACATCAGCGAACTCGAAAAAAAGATAGGGCTGAAAGCCAAAGAATTAGCTTTCGAAAAATCCATAGAACATCAAATTTTAGAAAATAACTTGTTTGGTGTGGATATAAACGAGGAAAGCGTAGAAATTGCCAAACTTTCGCTGTGGTTGCGAACTGCCAAAAAATACGCCAAACTCAACGACCTAAGCCAAAATATAAAAGTGGGCAATTCGCTGATAAACCCGCAAGGTCTTGAAAACCTTGCGGGTTTCGAGAAGGCTTTTGATTGGGAAAAAGAATTTCCGCAGGTTTTTGGTGGGCTTGATGTCGTTCGTGAAGACACGAACAACGGCGAAGGAGAACCTATGCCCTTGTCTGTGTCTTCACAGACAACACCGCCCTCAAAAGGCTTCGATGTCGTCATTGGCAATCCGCCTTATGTAGTGAGTCGTTCTATCGAAAATTCCGAAAAAGAATATTATTACCGTTCTTATCAAAGCGCTATTTACCAAATCAATTTGTATTTGTTATTTATCGAAAAAGGCTTGCAATTATTAAACAAGCAAGGAAAATGTAGTTATATTGTTCCTAATGCTTGGCTTGTTAATCGTACTTTGAATACTTTTAGGCAATTTTTAATCGAAAACTATGCAGTCGAGCAAATCGTTGATCTAACCAAAGTAAAAGTTTTCGAAGACGCTACAGTTTTACCTGTTATTTTCACGATTGCAAGCGGAAAAACAGAGCAAATTATTATTACGGAATTTGTCAACGGTGAATATTCCGAAAAAAATAAACTGCCTTTGCACGATATTATTCGTGAAAATTATTTGATTAATTACCAAAATCACGTTCATTTTAATGTGATTTTTGAAAAATTGGAACATGATACGATCCAAATTGGTGATTTTAGTGATGTTTCGTTTGGAGTAAAATTTTATCAGGTCGATAAAGGCAAACCAAAACAAACCCCAGAAACGGTTAAAAACAAAATTTTCAATCACCAAGAACCTAAAGGGCAAAACCCGAAAAAAGTTTTGGAAGGAAAAAATGTGGATCGTTATCAAATTTCATGGGACGGAAATTGGGTTGAATACGGAGAATGGTTAGCCGAACCTCGTTATCCTGAACTTTTTGAGGGGGAAAGAATTTTGTTAAGGCGGATTGTAAATGAAAGATTTACAGCCACTTACACAGATGAAAATTATTGTAATAATTCTCTTTTGCACGTTATCAAAATAACTAATCCCTCGATTAGTCCCAAATATTTACTTGCCTTGCTCAATTCTCATTTGTACGGCACATATTTTATAAGAAAATTTGCAAGAGAGGAAAAGACCTTTCCCGAAATTAGGGTTTC
>JAAFHK010000028.1:0-12931 GCA_013297565.1 Cytophagales bacterium | reverse complement strand
AAGCGTGCGGGGAAATATTCAAAGGGAATTTTCTTTGGAAAAACTGAATAGCAAACTCGAAAATTGGCATGAATTGGATTTTGCGGAATTTTTGAAAGAATTGGAGAAGCAAAAAGTAAAAATTAGGCTCAAACAAAAAGCAGAATGGGCAGAATATTTTGAAACGGAACGCCAAAAAGCGCAAACTATTCTGCAAAAAATTCAAAAAAATGATCAGGAAATCGACCGCATGGTTTTTGATTTGTACGGTTTGACGGCAGAAGAACAGCAAATAATTGTAACATAGGCTTCAGCCTGTGGGCTATTTTACACAAGTAAAGCCTATGTTACAAACTCAAGTCCCTAATTTGCCATTGCCAAAAGCAAATCGTGTTGGGTAATAATGTGGATATTTTCGTCCTCGCCGCGCACCAGAAGCGCAGGATTTTCTTTGTTGATCAGAGAAGCCAAAGCATCTACGGAATTGTCCAAGCCCACAAAACGGAAAGGTTTGTCCATAATTTCGCTTACTTTTTTGTTCTTGAGTTCGGGTTGTTCGATCAGCAAACGCAAAACTTTTGTGTCGCTAAGGCTACCCACTATTTTGTCGCCTTCGGCAACAGGCAACTGCGAAATCGAGGCTTGGTTAAAAACGCCAACCATTTCGCCCACCGTACTGCTGGCTTCTACGGTAATCAATTTCATTTTGGCACTGCGTTTTTTCACAATATCACGTGCAGTAGCAAATTGGCGAGATTCCAGAAAGCCATGATCCTTCATCCACGTATCATTGTAGATTTTGTTCAGGTAGCGCGTACCATGATCGGGCAAAATAATCACCATCACATCAGCATCTTTCAAGGGGTTATTTTTCAAATATTCCAAAGCCCCAAAAACTGCCGATCCACAAGACCAGCCCACAAAAAGCCCTTCTTCGCGCGCCAACTTCCGAGTCATTATTGCCCCATCGCGGTCAGTAACTTTGATGAACTGGTCAATTAGGCTAAAATCCACGTTTTTAGGCAAAATATCCTCTCCAAAACCTTCCGTGAGGTATGGATAAATTTCGTTTTCGTCAAAAATACCTGTTTCTTTATATTTTTTGAAAACCGATCCGTAAGTATCGATGCCAATCGTTTTTAGATTCGGATTCTTTTCTTTCAAAAATTTCGCTGTACCGCACATCGTACCGCCAGTGCCTACAGTTGCCAAGTAATGCGTAATTTTGCCTTCGGTTTGTTCCCAAATTTCGGGTCCTGTGCTTTCGTAGTGGGCGGCAGTGTTCGAGAGGTTGTCGTATTGGTTGGGATAAAAAGAATTGGGAATTTCGGCATTGAGTTTTCGAGCTACCGAATAGTAAGATCGGGGATCATCGGGTTCTACGTTTGTAGGGCAAACGACTACTTCAGCCCCTACAGCCCGCAGAATATCCATTTTTTCTTTCGATTGCTTATCTGCCATCGTGAAGATACATTTGTAGCCCTTTGCCGCCGCCGCCAAAGCCAAGCCCATGCCTGTATTGCCCGAAGTTCCCTCTATAATAGTGCCTCCTGCTTTGATCAAACCCGCTTTTTCGGCATCTTCTATCATTTTTAACCCGATTCGATCTTTGACCGAATTACCAGGGTTTAGGTATTCTACTTTCGCCAAAATAGTGCCTTTTTGCCCTTTCATGATTTTGTTCATCTTCACTAAAGGCGTGTTGCCAATGGTTTCGACTATCGAATTGTAGTATTTCATACGAAAAATTTGGATATTATTGGAAAATGGTAATTGGGCAAAGGTAAATAAATTTGAAAAATAAAAAGGATTTATTAATACTTCTTTTCTAACTCCCTGATTTTCACGTATTTAATAAAAGTAGCTTGGGCAGAAATCAAACAAATAAGCAAACCGTAATAGCCGTCCAAAAAACCTAATTGAAGGAAATAACTTTTTAGGAATTTGACCAAAGGACTGAACAGAATTTTCAACAAACTGCCTTTTTTTCCCTTTTCAATGGCTTCCTGTGCCATGAGTTCTGTAAAATGGTTGAGTTGTTTGAGATGATCGTGGATTGTATAATAACTATAGTGCAAAATATCACCTTTTAGGTGTTTTGTAGGCATTTTTATGGCAATATTTTCGTGAATCAAACCCTCCCATTTTCCTTGCTTTTTGTCCCAAAAACGAACTTTCTGATCGGGATACCAACCGCAATGCCGAACCCAATGCCCACAATAATTGGTCAAACGATTCACAAAAAAAGCAAAATGAGTTTCAGGATTTCGTTTCCAAGCCCAAAGGCTGTTTCGGAGTTCCTCTGATAGGGCTTCGTCCGCATCTAAGGACAGAATCCAATCATTTTCGGCAAGCGAATTAGCCAAGTTTTTCTGTTCGGCATAGCCCAACCACGTTTGATGAATGAAACGAACCTTCGCTTTTTGGCAAATCTGCTCGGTTTGGTCAGTCGAACCCGAATCTATAACTATGATTTCATCAACTACACCTTCCAAAGATTGCAAACATCGCCCAATATTTCGTTCCTCGTTCAAAGTAATGATTACGGCACTAATTTTCATTTTCGTAAATTCTGCGGTTTAATTTTTTTGAACAAATGTATGAAAAATTGACTACATTTGGCAAAAATAAAGACGGACTTATTACTTTTGAAGCAATTTATACTCAATCAAAATTGTTTTTGTAAGGCGAACATTCCTGTTCGCTACAGAAACGAACAAGAGTGTTCGTTTTACGAAAAAACCAATTTAGTTTCAGTATAGTTTGTAACACAGGCTTTAGCCTATGTTACAAAAATTAATTTGATTAAGTATAAAAACGAAATAAATGGAAAAAACGGCAAAAATATACATAGCGGGGCATCGAGGCATGGTCGGATCGGCTTTGCTGAAAGAACTCCAGAGTGAAAAATACAACAATTTTGTTTTTAGAACTTCGAAAGAACTCGATTTGCGGGATCAGCAAGCGGTTCATTCTTTTTTTGAATCGGAAAAACCCGACTATGTTTTTTTAGCCGCCGCAAAAGTGGGTGGAATTGTGGCAAATAACAGTTTTAGGGCAGATTTTCTGTACGATAACCTCATGATCCAATCCAACGTTATCAATTCAGCGTATCGATTCGGGACACGAAAATTACTTTTTTTGGGATCGTCCTGCATTTACCCCAAATTTGCCCCGCAACCCTTGAAAGAGGAATATTTGCTTTCGGGCTACCTCGAAACGACCAACGAACCGTATGCGGTGGCAAAAATTGCGGGCATTAAACTTTGTGAAAATTATCGTCAGCAATACGGTTGCAATTTTATTTCGGTTATGCCGACCAATCTTTACGGAACAAATGACAATTTCGATCTTAAACATTCGCACGTTTTACCTGCCCTGATCCGCAAATTTTATTTGGCAAAGGCATTAGAAATGAACGATTGGGATAAAATTAAAAAACATTTGGCAAAATATCCGATTCCTGCTTTGGAAGGTTTTGAAAAAGAAAACGTGAAAATGGAATTGGCTAAATTTGGTATTTTTTCAGAAAAAGTTGAAATTTGGGGAACGGGAAAACCCATGCGGGAGTTTTTACACGCAGTGGACATGGCGAGGGCTTGTGTGTTTCTTATGAAGCATTATGAGGGAACGGATTTTATTAATATTGGAACAGGCAAAGACCTGACTATCAATGACTTGGCTATTCTGATCAAAGAAATTACAGGTTTTGATGGTGAAATTTATTTTGATACCTCGAAACCCGATGGTACTCCTCGCAAACTGTTGGACACAAGCCGTTTGGAGGCTTTAGGCTGGGCATACCGCATAGAATTGGCTGATGGGATTCGAGAGGTTTTGAAAGAAATGTTGGGTTAAAATGTATTTGAATTTTTAAAAATCATATTTTACTTTATACTTTTTATGGACAAAATAGGAGTTATTGGCTTGGGTTATGTGGGTTTGCCTTTGGCGGTTGAATTTGGTAAAAAATACGAAGTAGTTGGGTTCGATATTAATACCGAACGTATCAAAGAACTCAAGCAAGGCATAGACAGGACTTTGGAAACGACCGAAAAAGAGCTAAAAGAAGCTACCAAACTGCATTTTACCAATCAAATAGATGATCTCAAAAGCGTTAATATTTTTATTGTAACCGTTCCTACACCTATTGATCAGTACAAACGCCCCGATTTGCGACCTTTGGTGTCGGCGAGTCGTACTGTTGGTAAAGTACTAAAAAAAGGCGATATTGTCATATACGAATCGACCGTTTATCCCGGTTGTACGGAGGAGGATTGTGTGCCTGTTTTGGAAGAAAATAGCGGTTTGAAATTTAATGTGGATTTCTTTTGCGGGTATTCGCCCGAACGCATTAATCCTGGGGACAAGGAACACACTCTGACCAAAATCAAAAAAGTAGTAGCGGGCAGTACGCCCGAAATAGCCCAAAGAGTCAATGCTTTGTACAGTTCGATTATTACGGCAGGTACGCACCTTGCGCCTTCGTTGAAAGTTGCGGAAGCGGCTAAGGTGATCGAAAATTCGCAAAGGGATTTGAATATTGCTTTTGTGAATGAATTGGCTTTGATTTTTGACCGCATGGGCATCGATACTTCCGAAGTCCTTGAGGCGGCAGGCACAAAATGGAATTTTTTGAAATTCCGACCTGGTTTGGTTGGGGGGCATTGCATTGGGGTTGATCCGTATTATCTGACGCACAAAGCCGAAAGTTTGGGCTATTTGCCACAAGTGATTTTGGCGGGGCGGCGGATTAATGATGACATGGGGCTTTTTATAGCCAACAAGGTTATAAAACTCATGATCCAAAAAGGTACGAACATCAAAGAAGCCCGAATTTTGGTTTTGGGGATTACTTTCAAAGAAAATTGCCCTGATATTCGAAACTCAAAAGTGATTGATGTGGTGAAAGAATTGCGGGATTTTGGGGCAAATGTGGCGGTCTATGATCCTTGGGCAGATTCGACAGAAGTGCTGCACGAATACGGTGTTTCGCTTTTGGAGGAGATAGCTTCGAACTATGATGCCGTAGTTTTGGCAGTTTCGCACGATCAGTTTAAAAACCTGAATATCAAGCATTTGGTTCATGAAAAAGGCGTAATTTATGACGTGAAAGCCTTTTTGGAAAAAGGAATAATTGATGGGAGGTTGTAGGGGTGAAACTCAAAATAAGATTTTTTTACTTAATAGCGTTTATGAATAATTCTGTACCATACCCTTTAGGGTGTGCCAATGTGTTGATTTTCAGTATTTTAGAAACACCCTAAAGGGCCTTACGCATTTATTCATAAACTTAGTATAGGCATCATTTTATTTAAGCACTCAAATAATTAGCCGAGATCGCAAGCTATGAATTTTTCCGAATATCTAAAAAATGAGCCTTTTGGCATATTGGCAAAAGCCGTAGAAACCGCAAACGTAGAGGCGTATGTGGTGGGCGGCTATGTGCGCGATCTCCTGCTCAAACGCCCCTCGAAAGATATTGACGTGGTTTGTGTGGGTAGCGGCATCGAATTGGCTGAAAAAGTTGCCGAATTGTACGGAAAAAAGGCTCAAGTAACGGTTTTTAAAAATTTTGGAACGGCAATGGTCGCTTTGGGCGATTGGGAGGTCGAGTTTGTGGGCGCGCGCAAAGAATCCTACCGTTCGGAGTCCCGAAAACCGATTGTAGAAAATGGCTCTTTGGAAGATGATCAAAACCGTAGAGATTTCACTATCAATGCTTTAGCTATTAGCCTTAACCGTAAAACTTTTGGCGATCTGCTCGATCCTTTTGGTGGTGTGCGGGATTTGGAACGAAAAATTATTAAAACGCCCCTCAATCCTGATATTACTTTTTCGGACGATCCGCTACGGATCATGCGGGCGGTTCGCTTCGCAAGCCAGCTCAATTTCGATATTGATCCCGATACTTTCGATGCTATTATTCGCAATCGAGATCGGCTGTCGATAGTTTCGCAGGAGCGCATTGCTGACGAACTCAATAAAATTATTCTTTCGCCCAAGCCTTCCTACGGTTTCAAACTTTTGTACGCTTCGCAAATCTTGCACATGATTTTTCCTGAAATGGTTGATTTGCAGGGAGTTGAAACTATAGATGGCAAGGCACACAAGGACAATTTTTACCATACGCTTCAGGTTTTGGACAATCTTTGTACCGTTTCGAAGGATTTGTGGTGGCGCTGGTCGGCGATCCTGCACGACATCGCTAAGCCCGCTACCAAACGTTTTGACAAAAAAGTGGGCTGGACTTTTCATGGACATGAGGACAAAGGGGCGCGCATGGTGCCTTCGATTTTCAAACGCCTGAAACTGCCTATGAACGAAAAAATGCGTCTTGTCCAAAAGCTGGTTCGTTTGCATCTTCGCCCGATTGCCCTTGTCAAAGATACGGTTACGGATTCGGCTATTCGGCGTTTGCTTTTCGACGCAGGAGATGACGTAGAGGCACTGATGGCGCTCTGTCGGGCGGATATTACCTCCAAAGACGACAAAAAAGTAAAACATTATTTGGAAAATTTTGACAAGGTCGAACGCCGCATGGCGGAGATCGAGTCGAAGGATCAACTCCGTCATTTTCAACCTGTTATCACAGGCGAGGTGATCATGGCAACTTTTGCCCTCAAGCCGAGTCGGGAGGTCGGTACTTTGAAAATAAAGGTTCGGGAGGCGATTCTCGATGGCGAAATTCGGAATGTTTTTGAGGAAGCCTATCCATTTTTGCTCCAAAATGCCGATAAAATGGGTTTTTCTGCCGCACGAATCCTCACTGCCGAAGAAGCCGAACAGATGAAAGACCAAGAAGAATAGGTTTTTATAAGCAAAACCTAACGAAACAATACTTTTGGCAGGCAAATGTCACTAAAACGCTTGTTTTTTCTTTGTAATTTTTTTCTATTTTTGTAAAAAAAATTCCATGATTAATTTTTTAAGAATCCAAAATTTTAAATCTCACCAAGATACAAGTATCCATTTTGGAAATTTGACACTTCTCTGCGGACAAAACGGCGTGGGCAAATCGTCTATTATTCAAGTTTTTTTGTTATTAAGGCAAAGTTTTCAGAAAAATGTATTATTCAGTCATTTGAGTTTGAACAAACCCTTATGTTATTTGGGAAAAACCAAAGATGTTCTTTCTGCTTTTGCCCAAGAAAAAAAAATTGAATTTGAATTAAAAATCAATGATCAAGATTCCAAACTTACTTATGGAGCATCAGAAGATTTGGATTACCTGAAACTTGATGGACTTTTAACAGAAAAAGAAACTCGTAATCTTTTTGCACACCCAAACGAAATTTTTGATAAAAAAAACAAAAATATAGCCCTTTTTAATACAGATTTTCAATATATCAGTGCCAACCGAGAAGCCAAATATGAATCTAATGACTATGAAATAGGGTATAAACAAATTTCTGTAGAAGAGGGTAGAACCGAATTGACAGCCCAATTTTTGCATAAATATCAAAAAGAAAATGTTTTAGCCGAACTTTTACACCCTTCTCAAACCGAAAATAACCTACTTGCCCAAACCATTGCTTGGATAAGAGAAATCAATTCAGGTATTAGCATTATTCCCAAAAACAATGGAGGCGCTTATGATATTCGTTATCATTTGGAAGGTTTGCCCCAAGAAAACGAATTTTCTGCAAAAAATATAGCCTTTGGCGTTTCATATACTTTGCCGATTTTGGTGGCTATTTTATCCGCCCAAAAAGGTGCTTTGCTTATCATAGAAAACCCCGAAGCGCATCTGCACCCCTACGGACAAGCCAAATTAACCGAATTATTTTGTTTGGCGGCACAAGCCGATATTCAAATTATTGTAGAAACTCATTCCGACCATATTGTCAATGGTGTTTTGGTGCAATGCAAAAAATTTGAAACTGAAAGTAAAGGCATTGACAAAAATAAAGTCAAGATTTGGCATTTTAACAAGGACGAAAATAGCCATTTAAGCCAAGCCATTGAGGTTGAAATTCGGGAAAAAGGAAGGATTAGAAATGCACCGAAAGGCTTTTTTGACCAAATAGACAAAGATTTAAACATTCTTATATAAATTTCATGGAGGATTTATTTAGCATCTATCTTTTATTTTCGGAAGATAATTTTGATAATTTGTTTTCCGAACATGACCATTTTTTGGAATCAATCAAAATAATGATTCAGAGGGCTGACTGTGAAAAGCAAGCAAACTTGTATTATTCTAAAACCAATTTAGAGAACTTTATAGCAAATATTATAACACTTCATCAAGAGTTTCCCAACGAATTGGCTAATCGAGGCACATTAAAAATAGGAACAGTGATTAAACGTTTATTGGCAAAAGCCGAAAATTGGGAAGAAAAACCACATTTTTCTGCCCAAAATTTCTATGGACAATGGGATTCTGATTCGCCTAACAATGTAAATGACGAAATTTCTGATGTTTTGAAAGAAATGACCGAAAAAATTATCATAGAAAAAGATACCAAATTTTTGTTACTCAATATGTACCGTGCTTTTCCTTATTACAAGGATTATTTAACTATTTTTGTGGACAAAAAAGAGTCTAAAATTGCCCCAATTTTTGTTTGGATTGAGAAAGCAAACAATCTCGAAGGTTTAGAAAAATGGTTTGAGGAAAATAGAACATCAAAAATTTTAAATATTGAAGATGAAAGACACCAAGAATGGTCAGGAAAATTCAAAAAAGAATCACCTCTATTATATGATTTGAGGAATACAGAAAATCAAAAAATAGTTCAAAATTTGCTAAATACCTCACTTACTGACCAACGAGAACCTGAAAGAGCTAATAAAGACCTTATTAATTTCGATAAAATTAAAGGCTGTTATATTTGGTTTGAATACGAAAATTCACAAAACGGTTATCATGCCTACCATTTAGTTTTTAATAAATATGCCCAAAAATCTCATGAAAGAGATGAAAAAGCGGAGTCAAAAATCCCTCAAAGAGTAAAAGATATTTTGGAATATCGTAAAAAAAACTTCTAATCTTCGTACCCAAATGGAAACCCCAAAACCGCCTAAAAAAGAAGCCATGCTTCTGATCGAGTCTGAACACATTACGCGCGCACAGGTAATTACCGCCCTTTCGGTTTTTGCTTTTTCGCTGTGTATCGTTTTTTTGTTTTTGCAACACAAAAGCCATTGGATCAGGGAATTTCAAGAAGCTACCAAAGACCTACAGACTGAAAATGAGGCTTTTCGCAAACAAATTGCTGAATACAAAAAGGCAGATTCTATGCAAAAAAAGTTTTTTTTCAACACCTATTTTGATGCAAAAGATGGGAGTAATTTTCGCCTTTATGGTTTATTGAAAAGCAAAGGCATAAAAAGCAAAACTTCAGAAATTGCCAAAAAATTCAACGTTTCTGCCAAAGCAATTCAGGTGCAGGATTTCGAAAAAGAAACATGGTATATTGTACCCATCAAGGCGATTCATTGGGTAAAACCAAACGAAACTCCCGAATCTATTGCCAAATTGTATTATTTTGATAAAAATGATGTTCGTTTGATCAAAGAATTTAACACAAAATTCGAAAAAGGGAGCATGGTTTATATTCCGTTTAATTAGCAATAATTTTTGCAAGCCTATTCAATGATTCCATTTCCATTTAACTATCATTGTTCCCCAAAAAAATTTAGAAATAGTTATGCAATTAGTTAGTGTCAAAACTCCACAGCAAGCAAAGGCTTTTTTGGAATTGCCTGTGAAATTGTACAAAAATGAAAAAAATTGGATTCGCCCTTTAGATTTGGATATTGAAAAGGTTTTTGATCCAAAAAAAAATAAATTTTTTAAACACGGTGAATGTATCCGTTGGCTTCTGTACGATTCCAATAAGGAAGTGGTAGGGCGTGTGGCGGCATTTACGAACGAAAAAACGGCTAATAAAGGCAACGATCAAGCTACAGGCGGCATGGGTTTTTTTGAATGTGTTGATAATCAGGCTTTTGCCTTTTGCCTTTTCGATGCCTGTCGGGATTGGCTTTTGGAACGAGGCATGAAAGCTATGGACGGTCCTGTGAATTTTGGGGAACGTGATGCGTGGTGGGGACTTTTGGTAGATGGTTTCGACAAACCAGCCACTTATAATATGAATTATCATCTGCCTTATTATCGTACTTTTTTTGAAAATTACGGTTTTCAGGTCTATTTTAACCAATACACTTATGGGCGCAGTTACAAACCTTTGGAAAGCGATCTGATCCGCAGAATTGGTGAAAGGGTGCTTCGAAATCCAGATTATACTTTCGAGCATTTGAAAAAAAGCCAATTAGACAAATTTACAGAAGATTTTAGGATAGTTTATAACAAAGCTTGGACAAAACATGACGGAGTGGGCGAAATGTCGAGCCAGCAGGCGCGGGAGTTAATGGGACAGCTTAAGCCGATCCTTGATGAGGAACTGGTGTTTTTTGGTTATTATAAAGGTGAAGCAGTTTCATTTTTTGTCATAATTCCCGATCTGAATGAGGTTTTGGGACATTTGAACGGAAAAATGAATTTGGTGGGCATGGGTACTTTTATGTATTACAAATTCTTTCGTAAATTCAAAAGGGCAATTGGGGTGGCTTTTGGGGTAGCTCCTGAACACCAAAACAGAGGGGTAAGTATAGGTATGATTTTGGAATACGAAAAGTACGCTTTTAAGCCCAATTATCCGTACAACGAAATGGAATTTATTTGGATTGGTGATTTTAACCCCAAAATGATGTCCATGATGACCGAAATTGGCTGTTCTGTTACCAAAACCCATATAACTTACCGCAAAATGTTTGATGATTTTGTTCCGTTCCGTAGGGCAACGATGATCAAATAATTTGAAAAAAAATAGCGTTTATAAGGTTAGGACTTACGCATTTTGCTCGTAATTGCTCAAAAATAACATTTTTTTCAAAAAATGTTATTTTTATAAACTCTTGATAATCAAGAACTAACAGTTCTTAAAGAACTGTTAGTTTTAAAAAATGCGTAAGTCCTAAAGGTGTAAAACCTTATAAACGCTAAAAATTTATTTGCCCATTCTATCAAAAGCCTCCATGACCTCGCGAACGTGCTTTTCAGAATTTTTCAGCGAAGCCATTTCTTCAGTGTTCAGTTGTACCTCAAGCACTTTTTCGACACCATTTTTGCCCAAAATAACAGGAACGCCCAAATAACAATTTTTAATGCCGTATTCGCCGTCAAGTTGCATACAAACAGGGAAAACACGGCGTTGATCCCGAACGATTGCCTCAACCATTTGAGCCGCCGCCGAACCTGGGGCATACCATGCCGAAGTTCCCATAAGTTTTACCAATTCGCCGCCACCGTAAGTAGTGCGGGTAATAATAGCGTCAAGTTGCTCTTTTCCAATCAATTCCGTAACAGGAATCCCCCCAACGGTTGTGTAACGAGGAAGTGGAACCATCGTGTCGCCATGACCGCCCATGAGCAGGGCTTGAATATCTTTGGGGGAAACATTCAGGGCTTCCGCCAAAAATGCTCTATAACGCGCCGTATCCAAAATTCCTGCCATACCGATCACTTTGGTACGAGGCGATTTGGAAGTCAAATGTGCGGCATAAGTCATTACATCAAGCGGATTTGAAACCACAATAATAATGGCTTCTGGCGAATATTTAACGATATTTTGAGTAACAGACGTTACAATTTGGGCATTGGTAGCAATGAGGTCATCGCGGCTCATACCTGGTTTGCGAGGCAAGCCCGAAGTAATTACTACCACGTCCGAACCTGCGGTACGGCTGAAATCGTTAGTAGCCCCTACGGTACGCGAATCGTACAAATCGATAGGTGCTTTTTGCCAAATATCGAGGGCTTTGCCTTCTGCCAAACCTTCTTTGATATCGACCAAGACGATTTCGTTCGCTATTTCGCGGTACGCCAATACATCGGCACAAGTTGCCCCAACGTTACCTGCCCCTACAACGGTTACTTTCATAATAAATGAAGAATTTTATGTTTAAAAAATTGCTTATCAAGGCGTAATTATTGAAGCCAAAAGTAATAAAAAAATTTATTTTTCCTACTCTTTTTTCAATTCTACTAAATTAAGGTTTGTTAAAACTCCTGATCATTTTTGATTTGCCCAATTTCCGTTTGGATCATTGGTAGAAGAACGATTCAAAGCAAATACATTTCAACCAAAAATAATAAATAAATATTAAAGTTTATGAATAATTTGCGTAACGCCCTCGTAGGGTGTTTCTAAAATACTGGAAATCAGCACATTGGCACACCTAAAGGGTATGCTACAGAATTATTCATAAACTCTATTTTATAAATTTTTTTTGTTTAGCTTTTATTTTCAGCATTTTGAAAAAGATCAGAAAAGAAAAAATAAGTCTTTCATTTTGGGGCTAAAAACAAGAAACTTAATTTTTTTGGATTTTTAGCTAATTAGACTTACTTTCGAGTTTCCAAATTTACATCAAAACTTAACTTTATGCACTATTTACTCCTTCGTAAAACCTTATTTTTGGTTTTTTTATTGGTTTTTTCGGTTTTGTACGCCCAACCCCGAAATCCAAACAAGGGCAGTTCGAACGAATGTGAGCCTTCGGACAAGAACAATTTGCGTTTGCTTATGAATGCAGGGCGTGCGTGTATGGGCAGAATGTCCGATCCAGATGCCTCGAAAAACTATAAATATGCCCTCAAATGGTTTGAAAAAGCCAACGATAAATCCAAAGGTGATTCGGCTACTTTCGAACTTTTTGCCTTGAATCTCATGGGCGGATATGATATTGATGCTGATCCTAAAGATGCCCGAAAATACCTTGATGCTTTGCTTTCCAAAAATGATTATACTTTGCGGTTTGCGTACCAAACGGATATTTCGCTTTCGCAAGTCTTTGATTTACAGGGCAAAGCAAACGGTGGGGATCAAAAAGCACAGGTCGATCTGGCACGTATTTTTTACGAATACGGACTTAGCGAACA
>JAAFHK010000279.1 GCA_013297565.1 Cytophagales bacterium | reverse complement strand
AAGTAAAATTCCAAGTAGTTGAAGAATAAATAAAAAAATACCAAACGGAAAAGTTTGGTATTTTTTTTATCGTTTAAGGCGTTTAGCTGTCTTATTTGTTCTTACTTTTTGGGCTGATAAACGCTAAACTTACCGTTTCCTTTCAAAGTAATGCCGCTAACTTCGCAAATATCAACATCATCAAAAGTCAATGAATCCTCATCATCAGGATCGGCACTTACTTTTATATCTACATTACAATCATAACCTGCTGGGAAGGTAATCGTGATTTTTTCACCTGGTTTCAATACATCTGACCCTAACAAATCCTCGCCCCATTCTGGGTGATTGACCGAAGAAGCAAAAACACTGTAGATTTCCACACCTGTTTGATTTACAATCTCAACGGTTGTCTGAGCATACGAGGACGTGAAAAAAGCAAAACTTACAAAAAGAAAAGCCAATGCAAATTTTTTCATGTGCGTAAAATAGTTAATTGTTTAGCCCAATTTGTTTGGTTTAGGCAATACCGCTTAAAATTTTGTTAAAACTTTCCCCTAAAACGATCACAGGAAATAATTAGTATAAAATAAATTAAATTTTTCTTTCGAACTGGATCAAGAATGGAAAAAACTCATGAAATTTGTACTGAAGTATCGAAACTTTTACTTTTTTCTTTACTTTTGCCCACTTTATTTCTCAAACGCCTTTTCTTTTTAAAATTTTGCCAAAAAATATCCATGAAAACCGATAAAATCAAAGAAATTTTACAAGCCATTGCCGCTTCGGGGCTTGACGAGGTGAATATCGAAACCGAATCCTTAAAATTGCACGTAAAACGCAATTCATCAACTACCTATGTAGAGTCAGTTGTAAGCAAGCCTGTAGAAGTTTTTTCGCTTCCTACTGCTCCTGCTAGCCCAGTTGTTTCTGAAATTGCTGAAAGCAAAAAAACAGAAAAAGCAACGCTTGTTGAAGCTCCCGCCAAAAATACTGTTGCCGTCAAATCGCCCATGATCGGTACTTTTTACCGTTCATCTTCGCCCGATTCACCTGTTTTTGTCAATGTGGGTGATGTAATCCAAAAGGGCAAAGTAGTATGTATCATTGAGGCTATGAAACTTTTTAATGAAATAGAATCGGAAGTTTCGGGTAGGGTAGTGAAAGTTTTGGTAGAAAATGCCTCCCCCGTGGAGTACGATCAGGAATTGTTTTTGGTAGAACCTATTTAAACAAGCAATCTTTGTGTTCAAAAAAATACTTATAGCCAACAGAGGCGAGATAGCCTTGCGGATTATCCGAACTTGTAGGGAACTGGGCATCAAAACGGTTGCTATTTATTCCAAAGCCGATGCTGATAGTTTGCACGTTCGTTTTGCGGACGAGGCGGTCTGCATAGGACCCGCCCCAAGTAGAGAATCCTACTTGAATATTCCCCGAATCATCGCCGCTGCCGAAATTACCAATGCCGATGCCATTCACCCTGGTTATGGTTTTTTGTCGGAAAGAGCCGAATTTTCAGCTATTTGTAAGGAATATGGAATCAAATTCATAGGTCCTTCGCCTGAAATGATTGGGCTTATGGGAGATAAAATTACGGCAAAAGATACGATGAAAAAAGCAAAAGTACCTACGATTCCAGGATCGGAAGGGCTTTTGGAAAGCATTGAGGAAGGGCTGGGACTTGCCAAAGAAATTGGGTATCCTGTGATCCTGAAAGCTACGGCAGGTGGAGGCGGAAAAGGTATGCGGGTCGTAACAAACGAAACCGAATTTGAAAAGGCATGGAATGATGCCAAAATGGAATCGAGTGCGGCTTTTGGCAATGACGGACTTTATATGGAAAAATTCGTAGAAGAACCTCGCCACATCGAAATCCAAGTCATGGGCGATCAGTTTGGTAAAGTGTGTCATCTTTCGGAAAGGGATTGCTCGATTCAGCGCCGTCATCAAAAACTGGTTGAGGAAACGCCTTCGCCTGTAGTTTCGCAAGAGTTGCGGGACAAAATGGGCAAAGCCGCCGTACAGGGCGCAGAAGCCATTAATTATGAAGGGGCTGGGACTATCGAGTTTTTGGTGGATAAACATGGACATTTTTATTTCATGGAAATGAATACCCGTATTCAGGTCGAACACCCCATTACGGAGGAAGTTACGGATTTTGATTTGATCAAAGAGCAGATCAAAGTGGCGGCGGGAATGCCTATTTCGGGGCGAAATTATTACCCAAGCCGTTACGCTATGGAGTGTAGGATCAATGCTGAAGACCCCTCGAACGGTTTCCGTCCAAGTCCTGGTAAAATCACCAATTTACATATTCCGGGTGGGCATGGGATCAGGGTAGATAGTCATATTTATTCGGGTTATGTGATTCCGCCAAATTATGACTCGATGATTGCCAAATTGATTGCTTTTGGGCAGTCGAGAGAGGAGGTAATTGTTCGCATGAAACGGGCTTTGCAGGAATTTGTGATCGAGGGAATCAAAACTACCATTCCTTTCCACATCAAACTCATGGACGACAAAGGTTTCCGTTCAGGCAAATTCACTACGAAATATTTGGAAACATTTGATTTTTCGAATTTATAAAAAAACAATATCGGCGAATTTATTCGCCGATTTTTTTAAAAACCATGACTTTACAAAACGATCTTTTTTTGCGAGCCGTCAAAGGCGAAACGACCGAACGAACTCCTGTTTGGCTCATGCGACAAGCGGGGCGGATTTTGCCCGAATACAGGGCGGTTCGTGCCAAACTCAAGGATTTCAAGGAATTGGTGAGTTCGCCTGCTTTTGCCGCCGAAGTAAGCATACAACCTGTCGATCTGTTGGGAGTAGATGCCGCCATTATTTTTTCCGATATTTTGGTTATTCCTGATGCTATGGGCATTTCGTATGAAATGAAAGAAGCGAAGGGACCTTATTTTCCCAGCCCAATTCGGCACGAAGCAGACCTTGCCAAAATACGGATAGCCGATCCTATGGCTGATTTGGGCTATGTTTTGGAAGCGATTCGCCTGACGAAAAAAGAACTAAACGGTCGAGTACCTTTGATTGGTTTTGCGGGAGCGCCTTTTACTATTTTTGCCTACGTAGTCGAAGGTTCTGGTTCTAAAACTTTTTCGGTGGCGCGCCGCATGATGTACGAAAATCCTGCTTTAAGCCACCAAATTTTGCAAAAAATAACGGATAGTACGATTTTGTATTTGAAAGCCCAAATAGAAGCGGGTGCGGATTTGGTGCAACTCTTTGATTCTTGGGCAGGAATTTTAACTCCTGCACACTACGAAATTTTTTCTTTGCCTTATATCCAACAAATCTGTGAGGCAGTTCAAACTGCCCCCAAAACGGTTTTTGCCAAAGGAGCATTTTTTGCCAGAAAAAGCCTTGCCAAATTGGATTGTCAGGTTTTGGGCTTGGACTGGAACATGGACATTGCCGAATCGAGGGAAATGATTGGGAAGGAAAAAACTTTGCAAGGCAATCTCGACCCTTGTGCTTTGTACGGTTCGTTTGCGGACATCAAAACCGAAACCGAAAAAATGCTTCGTGCATTTGGCAAAACCCGACACATTGCCAATTTGGGGCATGGCGTTTATCCCGACACTGATCCCGACAAGGTGCGCTGTTTTATTGATACGGTGAAAAATTTTAGAGGCTAAAAACTTTGATACAAAAAAATAATCCTAAACCCCTGCAAGGTCTTCAAGACCTTGCAGGGTTTTTTCGAAAACCATCAACTCAAAGCATACATAATAATATTTACCCCAAATTTGGTATTATCCTCCTTCAGCCATCTTTTGTTCCGAAAATCGTAGTCCCATTCGCAACCGTAATCTTTATTGCTATATAAAACGCCAATCCGCCCATTAATCTCGATGGCTTTTAGGTAATCATGCACCAAGTCGTCGCCCCAGCCGTTGAGTTCGAAGGAGGTGGTTGGGGGGTGTTCGAAGTGGAAAAACGATTGATAAAGCGGGTGCGAATTTGGAATGGTCTTGAGTGCCGTTTTCCCAAAAATTTCAGCCATTTGTGCCTCAAACGATTTGGCAAAAAGTCCGTCAATGTCGTGGTTGCAATCATCAACAAAGACAAAACCTCCGTTATTGACATATTTTGCAAAAAATTCTTTTTCTTTGCCGCCAAATTGTACCAGTTTGTGTCCGCTAAGGTAGCAAAACGAGGCTTTAAAAATTTCGGGACTGTTGAGTGAAATTATTTTTTCGTTTTCGTCAATAGGTACGCTTGTGTATTCGACTAGGGAATGGAGAAGATTCGAGGGCATACGAGCATCAGTATCCCAATCGCCCGATTGGTACTGTAGGCGTGTGAAAACAAATTTTTTTGCCATGTGATTGTAAAAATACAAATTTTGGAATAAAACAAACTAAATTCTGAAAAAAGCTATGATCAGGTAAGAAAAAGGTCTTTATAGAAGTCCATTAACATAACTTTAGGGAACTTTTTGCGTTATAGCAAGGTACAATTTATACTATAATCTGAACCGAATTTTTAATATTATTATTATTTCTAAAAATAAAAATGAGTCAAATGAACAATTTTTTGACAATAGGAAGAAACCTAAAACCGATTTTTGGGTTTTTCGCCTTGTTTCTTTTCTCTGCTTTGTCCTACGCCCAAACAGGAACGGGTCCTGGTGGTGTGGAAAGAAATGATGGGACAAGTAACTTGCGTTTGTGGTTGAAAGGGGAAACCATGATAGGCTTGTCTGGAGCAAGCCCAAGCCCATGGAATGATGCGTCAGGTTATGGAAGGCATTTTACCAATCCTGATCCCGATACAGGCACTTCGCCTGTTCGATCTGATGGTGCGTTTAATGCAGGTGTGTTTCCTGCGGCGCGTTTTTCGAGTGGTGATTTTTTGTCAAATGCAAATTTGGGGACAGACTTGAATGGTACTGAATGGACAATTTATGTGATTATGGGAGGAAATAAAACAGCTTCCAATGGTCATGTGGAAGCACCTATTCTCTCATGGGGTAATTTTATGACGGCTGATGCCCAAGAAAGAACTTTAGCCTATACACATACTACAGGTCTTGGGAAATTTTATACTCGTTCGCAAGCAGAAGATGCTTCCAATCCGCTTCTCTTTATCAACTCAACAAGTACGATTGTAGAAGGGGCGCTTATGCCGAATATGCGTATTGTTGGTGTTTATAGAAACAATGCTTCAGTTTCGATGCGGGTGAATGGGACAGTTGATGGCTCAAGCAATTTATTACATACGCCTTATACAGATGGGACATTTGTTTTGGGGGCAAAACTCGATTTTAGTAGTGCTTCTTTGAATGGGCAAGATTTTGCTGAAGTAGTGGCTTTCAATAAAGACCTGCCCGAAGTGCAAAAAATAATTTTGGATAATTATTTTTCTACCAAATATGGTTTGAATTTGCCTACGAATAAATATTCGAATGGTGATGCCAATTATCGGCATAATTTGATTGGGATTGGGGCTTTTGCTGGGGACAAGCACAGTGCAAGTACCTTCACGACTTCACAAGCCAATGGCGGCGGCGGCGTAATTACTTTGGAGGAGCATAATGGGAGTTTGGCTGATGGAGAGTTTGTCATGGCTTCGCACATAGCAGGCGCAGGCAAAACAAGTACTGATGTTCCCTTTGCGGTTGGGTTTGATAGATGGACAAAAATATTTTATATAGAAAAAACGGGTACTGTTGATGTTAAATTGACTTTTGATGTTTCGAGTGAGGTTGCTTTGCAAGGTCAATCCTATATACTACTACGTAGGGCAGGTA
>JAAFHK010000277.1 GCA_013297565.1 Cytophagales bacterium | reverse complement strand
CTCGATATTTCCGATCCTGATCTTGAAAACGTAATGGCTGACGTGGCAAGTGAAATCGATTTTTTTGTTCTCGAAAACCGAAAAAACACCTTTGGAAGGCAAGAAAAAACACTTTTAGAAAAAATATCAAAACGCTATCCTATTCTTTTAAGTTTTGGGTTCGAGGAGTTTAGCCCTACGGAATGGCTCAAAAACTTTACGCTGTCGGGTTTTGCGCTCAAAGGAAGCCCAGAAGAAACGGTTGGTTTGAAAGATTTTACGGATTTGGCGGATATTTTGGAGGATTTAGAGGTGGAATAAGCGTAAGCTCAAATCTCACTTAAGTCATTTCCGTACATTCCACCAAACCACCGCTACATAAACCAAAACCAAACTGTTTTGGAAGAGAAAGTTTGCCCAAAAATTTTCGAAACGGAAAAAGAAGCCAAAAACAAGTAAAATACTCCCCAAAAACAAGTAAAATACTCCCGCCCCTACCCTGTACGGAACAGGAAAATGTTTTTGTCCCAAAATATATGAAACCACAACCATCGAAGCATAGCAGGCTAAAGTAGCTACGGCACTGCCCCAATATCCCCAAAACGGAATCAGTAAGTAATTGACTATCAAGGTGATAGCTACACCAACAAGCCCAATATACGTTCCGTAATAGGTTTTGTCTTTGAGTTTGAACCAGATTGCCAAATTATAATAAACTCCCAAAAAAACGTTTGCCAAAAGCAAAATAGGCACAATGCCCATGCCTTCTCTGTATTCGGGTTTTTGCAGAAAAATCGCCGAAATCCAATCCAAATTGAGGCTTACACCCACATACATCAGCCCACAAGCGATCACAAAATAATACATAATTTGGGCAAAAACTTCAGGGGAGTTTTTATTCTGGGCTTGTTGAAAAAAGTAGGGTTCTGCGGCAAATTTGAAGGCTTGGACGGCTAAAGTGATAAAAATAGAAAGTTTGTAGCAAGCCGAATAAATCCCAATTTGGGCTGTAGCGGTTTGGGCTGGTAACCAAATTTGTAAAAGATTTCTGTCCATTACTTCATTAAAAACTGCCGTTAGTCCTGTAAAAAGAATGGGGTAGGCATACAAAAAAATGGGTTTTAGGTTTGCCAAATTGAGGTTTGGACGGTAAGCAAGCCAGCTTTGCCACAAAAGCGGAATAAGCAAAGCATTTGCTATGAGATTGGCTATGAAAACGTACCCAATATCGGTTTGCTGTTCGAACCAAAAAAAATACACATTCAAACCTACATTCAGGCTAATGTTCAGCATTTTCAGTCCTGCAAACCAGAGGGCATGGTTTTGCAAACGCAAGCGAGCAAAAGGCAAGGCAATGACCGTATCGATCACCAAAATACCTATAAAATAATAAACGTATTGTAGATCGGTAAATTGGTAATATTGGGCAATGGGTTTTGAGAAATACCATAAAACAAAAGCAAAAAGGGCTGTAGAGGCAAATAAAAGTGTTTGGCAGATATTAAAAATAAGGTTTTTATTGGTTTCAGGTTTGGTCGAAAAGCGAAAAAAAGCCGTTTCCATACCGTACAAAAAAACCACATTGAGCAGAGCAATATTGGCATAAAAAATCGAAATCACGCCATACTGGTTTTGGCTAAAAACCTGTGTATGCAAAGGCACTAAGGCATAATTGAGCAAACGCCCCAAAATGGTACTCAAGCCGTAAATGGCGGTTTCGGAAAGTAATTTTTTCATCAAATGGCGATTGGGTTATTTATCACATTTCATATCACGGAGTTTGTCGAGCAATTTGTTCAGGTTGTGTGCTTCGGAATCAGTCAAATTTAAGATATTTTTTGGTAAAATTCCAAAATCCTCATCAAGCACTTTCAAAATTTCCAAACCTTTGGGCGTAATACTGATCTGCAATTCTCTGCGGTCGGTTTGGGAGGCTTGTCGGGCTAACATTTCCTTGCTTTCGAGTTTGTCAATAATGCGGGTCGTGTTCGAACTCTTGTCGATCATTCGAGCCGTAATATCCCGAACGCACAACGGATTGCCGTTCTGCCCGCGCAAAATGCGCAAAACATTGTATTGTTCGTGCGAAAGATCGTGATTTTTCAAATAATGATAGCCCAAATTTCGCAACCAACTTGCCGTAAAAAGAATATTAAGTTGAGCCTTGTGCTGTTCGCTTTGAAAATGCGACATTTTAAGTTCTTGTTCCAATTCCATATATTTAATTTGTTTGTATATACAACTATTTTTTGACTCATTTGGTTACAAAAATATATTAGACCTGATCGTTTCTTTTACCTAATTGATGATCAATTAGAGGAATCTGAAATTTTTTTTTGATTTATAGTAGAAATTTGGCATAAATTTAATACCTTATCAAAAAATAAAAACCTAAGCAAAAACATGAAAAGCCATTTATACTTATTTTTTATTATTCTCTTACCCAATCTCCTATTTGCTCAAAACGATACGCTTTTTAAGGCTTCTGTGTCCGAAGTGATGAAACTTACTCCTACAAACACTTTGGAGGAGTTACTAAATGTTGAGGTTACGACTGTTTCAAACACTGCCGAAAAAATTGGTGATGCTCCAGCCAGCACGATGGTCATTACTCGAAAACAGATTTTGGAAAGAGGATACAGCAATGTTTTAGATATTTTTCAGGATTTGCCCGATATTGATTTGGCAATTACCTATGGCGACATTGCCCCATACAAAAGTTATTGGCGAGGCAATCGGAGTGATTTAGGGGCTTTTTTCCTGCTCATGCTTGATGGCGTAATTTTTAATAACCTGTTTTTTAACGAGGCTTCGGTCATAAATGCCTTCCCCATTTCAGCCATAGAAAGAATAGAGATTGTGTATGGACCTGCTTCGGCAACCTACGGAGCAAATGCTTTTATGGGCGTAGTCAATATCATTACCCAAACCAAAGACGTAAAAGAAGGTTTTACCCTGAACAGCCTTGCGGGAAGCACGCACAGAGGCATGGCTTGGACTGATATTTCCACAACTTTACGCCACAAAAAACTAAAAATCAGCCTTTCAGGTAGGTTCGAACAGGGTAATGTCAATCAATTAGTCAATCCAAATTCTTTTTATTGGTTGCGAGATGAACATTATGCGAACAAAAGAATTTGGGGAGATATGGCAACAAATCCCAATTTTAATGGCGAAAAATTCAGTTCCAATCTTACCAACAGGGCTGTTGATTTTCGGGTTTTTTATGATAAATTAGAAATAGCTTTACAACATTTCCAAACCAATACTTCATCGGGTTTGATTTATCCCGCCGATAAATTGGGCAACAACAGCCGCTGGGCGCAACCCGAAAATTCGGCTTACATTCGCTATGTTTTGCCTTTGAGCAACAAGTTTTTTTCACAAAGCCTACTTCGTTACCGCCAAAGTTATGTGAGCAACGATTCGTATGATAATGAGGGTTATAATATTAGTAATGATGGAACAGAAGCCCTAAAATTAGGAAATGGTAGCCTGATGCCCAAGGAAACGGCAAGAGTTGTACAATTTGTGTATTATGGTAGTTACAATACAAGTTTTTCCTTTTTCCAGAATTTTGAATGGCGCTTGCACGACAAAGTTACCTTGTTTGCAGGGCTAAAATACGAGGCAAAAGACTTACAGAAAACCTACGAAACCTATGCAAGTGATTTTTTCTTTCCTGAAACCTTGACCAATGCCAATGCCATTCAGCCGCCCATGCCGCCGCAGTTTTTTGTTCCCAACAACCGAGCCACGTGGATAGACAGAGGCATTTATGGACAAATGAAATGGCTTATCAACCCCGATAATATTTTTCAAGTGGGCTATCGTTACGACCACAACTCGGTTTATGGTTCAGCCCCAACCCTTAGAGTTAGTTTTGTCAAAAAAATGAAGCCCTTTATTTTCAAAATTTTTTATGGTGAGGCTTTTCAAGAACCCGCCATTCGCCTTTTATACACCAATTGGACAGGTTCGGGTTCAGATGCTACCCTCAAACCCGAAAGGTCAAGAACAGGCGAAATGGCTATCAATTTTACGAACAGCCTTTTTAGCCACGACTTTTCTTTCTATGTTTTTGACACCGAAAACTCTATTATTGGACTCGAAGGTGGAGCAAAGAACTTGGGACGTAGGCAAGTTTGGGGTTTGTCTTACCGTTTGCAAGGACATCTGAATTTGTTTAAAGAAACCAATTATTGGTTCAATTATTCCTACATTATCAACGAAGTCGAACAAAAATTTGATGGGAAAGGCAATCCCACCCAAAAAGGAATTATTGGTGATTTAGCCCCCCACAAAATTCAATTAGGCATCAGCAGTCAAGTCAATAAAAGATTATCAGTCAGTTTGTTGGGGCGCTTTATAGCCCGCAAAAACACCATTGACAGCAATCCTATTCGCAGTGTAGATGCCTATTTTGTCGCAGATGCCAACGTGCACTGCCGTATTTTCAAACATTTTTCCATGAGTTTGCGGGTTGTTAATTTACTCAATACGGAGTATTTTCATTCGGGCGTTCGCAATGCCAACTCTGGGGGAACTATGGAACCGTCCTGGACAGGGAGGGCTTTTAATGGAAGTAAGGGCTTTTATAATTCTTTGCTACCGCAAGCCACTCGCTATTTTGCGATGAATTTGCATCTTGATTGGTAGCATTGGAATAATTTAATAAAAAATACTCATTTGAAATACAGGCACACGAACAAAAATCAGCATCTTGTAAATAAAAACCTGTTTGGAATGTTATATATTTGGCTGTTTTTTTGTTTTACCTACCCAAAATGTATTCCTTTGGTTGAATAATATTATTTTTATGAAAAAATTAGGCATTACTTTTTACTTTTTACTTTGTTCTTGGGGCGTTTTTGCTCAAGCCAACGCCAATCTTGTTCGTGATTTGATTGCTCACTATCCTTTTACCTTGAATGCAGGCGATTCGAGCCTTTACAAACAGCATGGAACAGTACATCATGGGGCAAAACTAACCGAAAGCGCGCGTTGTGGGGCATCGGCTTATTATTTTGATGGAAAAGATGACTATATCGATTTTGGCAACCCAAAAATTTTTGAGCGCGGTTTGCGAGAAATGACCATTTCGGTTTGGGTGATGAACCAAAAAACGGATTTCAAACAAGATGCTTTTGGTATGATTATCGGAAAATGGGCGTTTGATCCCGCCAAAGACCAATTTGGCTTGTTTATCAATGCCAATAACAAGGTGGTAATGTCAATAGGTGATGGAAAAAAACATGGCGAAGGAATTTATGCCAATAAAAAAATCCAAAACAATGTTTGGTATCATATTGTAGGGGTTTTTCGAGCTCCTGACAAGATCCGCCTTTATATCAACGGCAAACTCGACCGCGAAGGAGTACAGGAAGGCACAACAGGAATGTTGCCAAAATCAGACGTTTCGCTAAAAGTCGGTAGGCAGATGCTCAACCATAACCGCGCCTACGAAGGGCTTTTAAGCGGAATCAGAATGTACAAAAGGGCTTTGAGTGATGAAGAAATCAAGCAATTATTTGAGTATGAAGGTTCTATTTGCAAAAAATTCATTTTGGAAGGTGATGTACTTGATGCCAATAAAATGCAACCTATTGGGATGCCTGCCGAAGTCATTATCAAAAATTTGAAAACGGGCGAAGATGTACTAAGCACTCCCTCTGATCCTGTTGATGGTTATTTCAAGATCGAACTGCCCATTGGACAACAGTATGGCATTTTTGCTAAAGCCGAAAATTATCGCTATGTGTCTGTTAATCAAAGCATTGATACGCGTGCCGATTTTGAAAAGAAAAACAAAACGGC